>NZ_LZJB01000172.1:0-22773 GCF_001666895.1 Mycobacterium sp. E3298 | reverse complement strand
CCAGCGCTCGGCGCCGCCGAGGAACCGGCCGATCGCGTGCGCCCGCCGCAGGTACAGGTGCGCGTCGTGCTCCCAGGTGCAGCCGATGCCGCCGAGCACCTGGATGCAGTCCTTGAGGTTGGCCTTGGCCGCCGTGATGCCGATGCTCGCGGCCAGCGCGGCCGCGATGGCGAACTGGTCCGGATCGGGCTCGGCCGCGGCGCGGGCGGCGTCGGCGGCGGCCACCTCGGTCTGCTCTGCGCGGCACAGCATCTCGGCGCACAGGTGCTTGACGGCCTGGAAGCTGCCGATCGGCTTGCCGAACTGCTCGCGGACCTTGGCGTAGTCGACGGCGGTGTCCAGCGCCCAGCGGGTCAGGCCGGCCGCTTCGGCGGCCAGCACGGTGGCCGCCAGTTCGTCGACGCGCCGACGCGACTCCGACACGACGGCGGCCGGCGCCGACGTCAGCACCACCCTGGCCAACGGGCGGGAGAAATCGGTCGCCTCCAGCCGCTCGACCTGCACGCCGTCGCTCTCGGTGTCGACGAGGAGCCACTCGTCGCCGGCCGGCAGCAGGAGGACGCCGCCGTCGGCGGCGCCCAGCACGAGCGGCAGGGTGCCGGAGGCGCGCTGGCCATCGAACTGGGCGTCACCCTCGAGCGCCAGCCCGGCGAAGCGTTCGCCGGCGGCCAGCGCCGCCAGCAGTTCGGGGTCGGTGACGACGAGCGTCGCCAGCGCGGTCGTCGCGACGGGGCCGGGAACCAGCGCCTTGGCCGCCTCCTCGACCATCGCGCACAAGTCCTCGACGCTGCCGTCGGCGCCGCCATGCTCCTCGGCGATCGCGACGCCGAAGATGCCCAGCTCGGCAAGGCGGGCGAAGACCGGGCGCCACGCGTCGGCGTCGCCCTGCTCGACCTCGCGGATCGCCGTCGTCCCGCCCGGCCCCGACGTCGAATTGCGGGCCCAGTCGCGCACCAGGGCGCGCGCGGCGAACTGCTCGTCTGTGACGGTCGCTACCACCCTCGGGACCTCCACGTCCGTTGACTCGACATGACTCGGGGCCTACGACCCCTAGCTCTCGATTCTCCTGCTCGGCTCGGGTCGCTGCGCAACCCGCCTCGTCGCAGACTAGAACGTGTTCTAATAGTGCCAGCGATCGACCGTCAAGTCGAACGTCATCACAGCAGCACACGCGGCTGTCCCGGCGGTACGGAGGTGGGAAATTCACACTCAGCATGCGTATCGTTTGCAAGCGAGCCGCCAGGAACAGGAGCAACCCGCGATATGCCAGCCAGTGCCAACTCGAGGGCCAACGCGAGCCGCGGTTCAGACTCGCAGCCGCGTGAGGTGATGAACGTGGCGGTACTGGCGGAGTCCGAACTCGGCTCGGAAGCACAGCGGGAGCGCCGCAAGCGGATCCTGGACGCCACCATGGCGATCGCGTCGAAGGGTGGCTACGAGGCGGTCCAGATGCGCGCCGTCGCTGACCGCGCCGACGTGGCGGTAGGCACGCTGTACCGGTATTTCCCGTCGAAGGTGCACCTGCTGGTGTCGGCCCTGGGCCGGGAGTTCAGCCGGATCGACGCCAAGACCGACCGGTCGTCGGTCGCCGGGGGAACGCCGTTTCAGCGGCTGAACTTCATGGTCGGCAAGCTCAACCGCGCGATGCAGCGCAATCCGCTGCTCACCGAGGCCATGACGCGCGCCTACGTGTTCGCCGACGCGTCGGCGGCCAGCGAGGTCGACCAGGTCGAGAAGCTGATCGACTCCATGTTCGCCCGCGCGATGGCCGACGGCGAACCGACCGAGGACCAGTACCACATCGCCCGGGTGATCTCCGACGTGTGGCTGTCCAACCTGCTCGCCTGGCTCACCCGGCGGGCCTCGGCCACCGACGTCAGCAAGCGGCTGGATCTGGCCGTGCGGTTGCTGATCGGGGATCAGGACTCTTAGCTAAGCCGGCGGACCGGCGGTGCGGCCGCGGATCAACTCCGTGTCCAGCACCTCGACGACCGGCAGGCCCGACCGCGGCGGACGCAACAGCAACTCCCCCGCCCGGCGGCCCTTCTGCAGGCTCGGCTGGGCCACCGTCGTCAACCCCCGGCCGATCGCATCGGGCACGCCGTCGAAACCGGTGACGGTCATCTGCCCGGGGACGTAAATGCCATGTGCGCGAAGGTAATCCATGGCCGAGAGCGCCAAGATGTCCGCCGTGCACATCAACGCGGTGATGCGGGGGTTGGCCTCCAGGGCCACCTTGGCGGCGGTTCCCCCGGACTCAGGCAGGTGCTCGTAGCTCTCCACCACGGTCAGCGCATCGGGGTCGACACCGGCGGCCGACATCGCCTCCCACACGCCGATGACGCGTTCGCGCTGCACGTCGAACGCCGGTGACCGCAACCGCTCAGCATCCACCAGACCCTGTCGGCGGTCCCGGCCCAGCCGCATGGTCAGCAGCCCGATCTCGCGGTGCCCCAGCCCCAGCACGTAGTCGGCCAACTCACGCATCGCCGCCCGATCGTCGATCCCCACCCGGGACACGCCGGAGAGCCCCTTCGGCTGGTCGACGACCACGACCGGCAATCGGCGCTGCAGGACGACCTGAAGGTACGGGTCCTCGTCGCACACCGAATACACGACGAAGCCGTCCACCCCGGCGCCGAGCACGGCGCCCGTCCCATCCTCCATGCTGCGGCCGGGCCCGACGGCCACCAGCAGCAGGCCCTGCCCCAGCTCTTCGCAGGACTGCGCGACTCCGGCGACGAAGTCCCGCGCCGCCGGATCGCTGAAGAAGTAAGTGAGCGGCTCGGCCATCACGAGGCCGACCGCGCCGGCCTTCCGGGTGCGCAGCGAGCGCGCCACCGGGTCGGGACCCGCGTACCCCAGCCGCTTGGCCGTCGCGAGCACGCGTTCGCGTAGGTCGGCCGAGAGTTGATCCGGCCGGTTGAAGGCGTTGGAGATCGTGGTGCGCGAAACCTTCAGTTCGTCCGCCAACGACGCCAGAGTCGCACGCCGGCGTGGTGCGGGACTCACAATCGGTGACGCTACAGCGAATCCGGATGCGCGCCTAAGCGGCTTCCACTCGCCGCTTTGTAATGGAAACGATTTTCATTAGTATTATGGGTCGGCCGACCGGCCGGCGAGAGGACATCGGACGCACGCATGGCGCTGACGCGGGGACGAATCGCGGTGGCCGGCGCGCTGCGCTGGCTGCCATCCGTGCTGATCCTGCTGGCCGCGGGCACGGGCTGCGGCGGCCCGGCACACCCGCGGGCGGCCGCCATCGTCGCCTCGACCGGCGTCTGGGGCAGCGTGGCTAGCGCCGTCACCGGCCGTCACCTCGCGGTGAAGTCCATCCTGACCGGGGGCGACACCGACCCGCACTCATATCAAGCCAGCCCCGCGGACGCCGCGGCCATCACCGACGCCACCCTGGTGGTGTACAACGGTGGCGGTTATGACCCCTGGGTGGACCAGGTGCTCGCCGGCCACCCCGGCGTGAAAGCGATCGGCGCCTATTCGTTCCACAGGGACTCGGCCGAGCAGCCGGCCAACGAGCACGTCTTCTACGACCTCGACGTCGCCAAATCGGTCGCCTTCGCGATCGCCGACCGTGTGGCCGCCATCGATCCCGCCAACGCCGCCGACTACCGGGCCAACGCCGCGGGCTTCTGCCGCGGCGCCGACGCGATCGCCATCTCCGAACACGCCATCGCCAGCGCCTACCCCGGCACGGGGGTCATCGCGACCGAACCCGTCGGCCACTACCTGCTGGAGGCGTCCGGTCTGGTCAACCGCACACCGGCCGCCTTCACCGCGGCCAACGAGAACGAGACGGACCCCTCGCCTGCCGACATGGCGTTCGTGCTCGACCTGATCGACCATCGTCAGGTGTCGGTGGTGCTGGTCAACCCGCAGACGTCGACCCCCGCGATCAACGGCGTGCGGGACGCCGCGCGGCGCGCGGGCGTGCCGGTGACCGAAGTGAGCGAGACCCTGCCCGACGGCACGGATTACCTGACGTGGCAGCGCAACACGGTCAACCAGCTGCTGGCCGCGCTCCAATCGCGCCGGTCAGTGCAACCGTGAGCCTCGACGCGGTCCGCGCGGTCGACAGCCGACCGGATACCGTCTCGCTGCGCGGTGCGCGGCTGGCGTTCGGCGACCGGGTGCTGTGGGACCACCTCGACCTGTCCGTGTCGCCCGGCGAATTCATCGCCGTCCTCGGCCCCAACGGCAGCGGCAAGACGTCGTTGCTGAAGGTGCTGCTGGGGCAGCTGCCGTTGTCCGCCGGTGTCGCGTTGGTGGACGGAGAGCCGATGCACTCCGGCAGCGGACGCGTCGGCTACGTGCCGCAACACCGACCGATGGACTCCGACGTGATGCTTCGGGGACGCGACCTGGTTCGGCTCGGCGTCGACGGGCATCGTTGGGGCGGCATGCCGCGCAGATCCGCCGACCGCGCCCGCCGCCGCGCAACCGTGGCCGAGGCGCTGCGACAGGTCAACGCCGAACACTTGGCGGACGTCCGGGTGGGCGTGATGTCCGGCGGCGAGCTGCAGCGGATCCGCGTCGCGCAGGCGCTGGTCAGCGACCCGATGCTGCTGCTGTGCGACGAGCCGCTGCTGGCCCTGGACCCGGCGAACGCCAAGCTGGTGTCCGCGCTGATCGACCGTCGCCGCCGGGATGCCGGGACCGCCGTCATCGTCGTCACCCACGACCTCAACGCGATCCTGCCGTACGTCGACCGACTGATTTATCTGGTCGACGGACGGTTCCGGATCGGCACCGTCGACGAGGTGATGACCACCGAGACGCTCTCGACGCTCTACCGAGCCGACATCGCGGTGGTCAAGGTCAAGGACCGCTACGTGGTGGTCGGTGAGACGACCGACTGGGCCCACGGTGAATAACCGGCTGACCGGCGTGCTGGCCCACCTGCTCGACTTCGACGTCACCGCCCACCTACTGCGCCACGACTTCGTCCAGCAGGCGCTGCTCGCCGCCGCGCTGCTTGGCCTGGTGGCCGGGCTGATCGGGCCGTTCATCGTGATGCGGCAGATGTCGTTCGCCGTGCACGGCTCGAGCGAACTGTCGTTGACGGGAGCGGCTTTCGCGCTGCTGGTCGGCGTCGAGGTGGGGCTGGGCGCCCTGGTCGGCAGCGCTTTGGCGGCCGCGCTGTTCGGCGTGCTGGGCCGGCGCGCCCGCGAACGCGACTCGGTCATCGGCGTGGTGCTGGCCTTCGGGCTGGGCCTGGCGGTGCTGTTCATCTACCTCTACCCGGGCCGGACCGCGACCAGCTTCGCGTTGCTCACCGGGCAGATCGTCGGCGTCGGCTACACCGGGCTGGGCATGCTGGCGCTGGTCTGCCTGCTCGTCCTTGCCGTCATCGCGACGTGCTACCGCCCGCTGTTGTTCGCCACCGTCGACCCCGACGTCGCGGCGGCCCGCGGCGTGCCGGTTCGGGCGCTGGGCATCGTGTTCGCCGCCCTGGTCGGCGTGGTGGCCGCGCAGGCCGTGCAGATCGTGGGTGCGCTGCTGGTGATGTCGTTGCTGATCACGCCGGCGGCGGCGGCCGCCCGGGTGGTGGCCTCGCCGGCGGCGGCGATGGTGGCCTCGGTCGTCTTCGCCGAGGTCTCCGCCGTGGGCGGCATCGTGCTGTCGCTGGCGCCCGGCGTACCGGTGTCCGTCTTCGTCGCGGGGATTTCCTTCCTGATCTACCTGGTCTGCTGGTCGCTGGGGCGTCGACAGGAGGTCGCCGCCTAAGCTGGTCGGCACAGACGGGCCCGCGTCCGAAAGGCTCTGGTGCGTAGGCAAATCGCGATCGTCCTGCAGGCGGCGTTGTGCGCCCTCACGGCCGGCTGCACCACCGTCGTCGGCGGAAGCGCCGCGCCCGCGGACACCCGCGGTCCGCTGTCGCAGGCCCCGGTGGCCGTCACCGCCCTGGACGGGCTGCTGCTCGACGACGGCAAAGTCAACGACATCCTGGGTGCGGGAATGCGGCTCCGGTATCGCACGCAGGACATGTGGGACTCCAGCCAGACGTTCAGCGAGAGGAGCTGCCTGGCCATGGCCGGGCCCGCCCAACAGGCCGTATACGCGGACACCGGCTGGACCGCGGTGCGCGGCGAACGACTCGACGACAGCTATGACGACCCCAATGTGCGCAACGACTCCGTCAACCAGGCCGTGATCTCCTACCCAACGGCCAGGCAGGCCAACGCGTTCTACGACGCATCGGTCCGGAGGTGGTCGGCCTGCGCCAACCGCCGATTCGTCGACCGTCCCCCGGGGCAGCCCGAGATCGCGTGGGCGGTGGCCGATTCCCACAAGGTGGGCGGCACGATGAGCACGTCGGAAGAGCAGGTCGGTAGCCCGGATGGCTGGCGGTGCCAGCGCGCGCTCACCGCGCGCAACAACATCGTCATCGACGTGGCCGCCTGCGGGTCCTTCCTGCCCGGGGCGGCCGCGGTCGACGTCGCCCAGCAGATCGCGGCCGCGGTCGTCACCCGGTAGCGACGGCAAAGGCGACCGCCTCTCCGGGTGGCGCCGGCGCCGCCCCATAAGCTGGACGGGTGGCCGGTATCGACCTCAACGCCGACCTGGGCGAAAGCTTCGGCGTCTGGCGCCTGGGTGACGACGACGCGATGCTGGGGATCGTCACCAGCGCCAACGTGGCGTGCGGGTTTCACGCCGGGGACCCCGCCGGCCTGCTGCGGGTCTGCCGCTCGGCCGCCGAGCGCGGCGTCCGCATCGGGGCGCAGGTGAGCTATCGCGACTTGGCCGGGTTCGGCAGGCGCTTCATCGACGTCGCCGCCGAGGACCTGATCGCCGACGTGGCGTATCAGATTGGCGCGCTGCAGGCGCTCGCCGGCGCGGCCGGCTCGGCCGTGTCCTACGTCAAACCCCATGGCGCGCTGTACAACACGATTGTGACCGACCGCGACCAGGCGGCCGCGGTCGCCGAGGCGGTGCGGATGGTGGACCCGGCGCTGCCGGTGCTGGGCATGGCGGGTTCGGCGTTCTTCGACGAGGCCGCGTTCCGCGGTCTGCGCACGGTGGCCGAGGCGTTCGCCGACCGCGCCTACCGGCCGGACGGCCAGTTGGTTTCCCGCCGCGAACCCGGCGCGGTGCTTGCAGACCCGTCGGCGATCGCCGACCGCGTGGTCGGCATGGTGACCTCCGGCCGGGTCACCGCCATCGACGGCACCCCGGTCACGATCACCGCGGAATCGGTTTGCGTGCACGGCGATTCGCCCGGCGCGGTGCAGATCGCGGAGGCCGTGCGCGACGGGCTGGAGGCCGCGGGCGTCGAGATCGGGGCGTTCAGCTGATGCGGCTCAAACTCGGTCGGCCCGACATCGCGCGGTATGCGGATCGGTTCGACGCGCCGCCCGCCAGAGCCGGGGCCCTATCGGCGACGTGGCTGGGCGTGGCGACGCTGCTGATCGACGACGGCTCGTCGGCCCTGCTGACCGACGGCTACTTCTCCCGGCCGAGCCTGGCCCGGGTGGCCGCCGGCAAGGTGGCGCCGTCGGCCGCCCGCGTGGACGCCTGCCTGGCGCGGGCCAACGTGTCAGCGCTGGAGGCGGTCATCCCGGTGCACACCCACATCGATCACGCGCTGGATTCCGCGCTCGTCGCCGACCGCACCGGCGCGCGACTGGTGGGCGGGCGGTCGGCGGCCAACGTCGGGCGTGGCTACGGGCTGCCCGAGGACCGTATCGTGATCGCCACCAGCGGTGAGCCAATGACGTTGGGCGCGTACGACGTGACCCTGGTGGAGTCCCATCATTGCCCGCCGGACCGCTTTCCCGGCACGATCGACACGCCGCTGACCCCGCCGGTCAAGGCGTCCGCCTACCGCTGCGGGGAGTCCTGGTCGACGTTGGTCCACCACCGGCCGACGGACCGGCGGTTGCTGATCCAGGGCAGCGCCGGATTCGTCAAGGGTGCGCTGGCCGGTCACCACGCCGATGCCGTCTACCTGTCGGTCGGGCAGTTGGGACTACAGCCCAGGTCGTACTTGACCGACTACTGGACCGAGACCGTGCGCGCGGTGGGGGCGCGCCGGGTGATCATGATTCACTGGGACGATTTCTTCCGGCCGCTGTCAAAACCGCTGCGGGCCTTGCCCTACGCGGGCGACGACCTGGACTCCTCCGTCCGCATCCTCGACGAGTTGGCCGCGGCGGATGGTGTCGGGCTGCACCTGCCCACCGTGTGGCGACGCGAAAACCCCTGGGCCTGAGGCGGGTTCAATACATTGACCTTGACCCTTGCGCTGGTGCTGCTGGCTGCCGTCCTGGCCTTCGCCGTCGTGCGCCCGCGGGGCCTGCCGGAGGCGGTCGCGGCGGTTCCCGCGGCCCTCATCCTGATCGCCGTCGGCGCGATATCGGTGCGTCAGGCGGCCGAGGAGGTGGCCGGGCTTTCCGGGGTGGTCGGGTTCCTGGGCGCTGTGCTGGTGCTCGCCAAGCTGTGCGACGACGAAGGCCTGTTCGAGGCGGCCGGTGCGGCGATCACGCGCGGGAGCGTCGGGTCGGGGAGGCTGCTGCGGCGGGTGTTCGTCATCGCCTCGTTGATCACCGCCGTGCTGAGCCTGGACACCGCGGTGGTCTTGCTGACCCCGGTGGTGCTGGCCGCCGTCCGTCGGCTGCGGACCCCGGTGCGCCCGTACGCCTACGCCACCGCGCACCTGGCCAACGGAGCCTCCCTGCTGCTGCCGGTGTCGAATCTGACCAATTTGTTGGCGTTTCACACCGCCCACCTTTCGTTCACCCGGTTCACGCTGTTGATGGCGTTGCCGTGGGTGGGTGTGGTGGTCACGCTCTACGCGGTATTCCGCTGGTTCTTCGCCGGCGACCTGCGCGTGCAGCCCCATCCGGAGCAACCCGGGCCGGCGCCCCGGCCGCCGGTGCTCGTGCTGGTGGTCGTGGGGCTGACGCTGGCCGGGTTCGCCGTGGCCCAGTCCGTCGACGTGGACCCGGCCTGGGTCGCCCTCGCGGGCGCGGCGGTGCTGGCGGTGCGCAGCCTGAGCCGCCGGCATACCTCGGTGGTCGACATCGCGCGGTCGGCCCACGTGTCGTTCCTGGTGTTCGTGCTCGCGCTGGGCGTGGTCGTGCGGGCGGTGATGGTCAACGGCATGGACAAGGCGATGTCGGCGGTGCTGCCGTCCGGTTCGACGCTGCCGGCATTGCTCGCCATCGCGGCGGTGGCCGCCGTGCTGGCCAACGTGGTCAACAACCTGCCCGCCACCCTGGTGCTGCTGCCACTGGTCGCGCCGAGCGGGCCGGTCGCCATCCTGGCCGTGCTGCTCGGGGTCAACATCGGACCGAACCTGACCTACGTCGGTTCGCTGTCGAACCTGTTGTGGCGGCGGGTGCTTCGCCAGCACGACGTCGACGCCGGCGTCGGCGAATACACCCGCCTCGGGGTGTGTACCGTGCCGGTGTCCCTGGTGCTCGCGGTGCTCGCACTGTGGGCGTCGGCGCGGGTGTTCGGCGCCTAGCCGATCGCCTCCCTGAACTCCACGCCCTGCTGCAGCGCCTGCGCGGCTTCGGCGATGTCCACAACGGGATAGATCTGGTAATCCAGGATCGTGGCGAATTGGCTTGTGGTCTCGACCAAGTCGGCCGGATTGTCGGATTCCACCACCGCGAATCCACCGCCGCCGTCGATGCGGCCGACGAACTGGTGATAGGTCGTGGTCTGCGGTTGAGACCACTTCGAGTACGCGGCCAGGCCCCGTCGCAGGCTTTCGTCGTTCTCGGCCGCGGTGCCGTTCAGGCGGTATGTCCACGCCACTACGTACTTCATTGCGCTCTCCTTTTCTCGTTGAGATCGCAACGGTATGACCGGTTTCCGCCAAGCGCACGAGTAGTCGCCTACTCGAATACCGTCAGTCGGACCCCGGTCCCGATCGGATGATCGACGCGAGTTCCTCGCGGGACTGGGCGCCAACCCGCTGACAGGCCCGGTAAACGTGGCCCTCCACGGTGCGCACCGACATCACCAACTTCTCGGCGATCTGACGGTTGGACAGGCCGGCCACGACCAGCTCGATGACGTCGCGCTGGCGACCCGAGAGTTTGAGACCCGCCGGAGTCCGCAACGCCGGCGTGCACAAACCGCCGCACTCCTCGGCAAGCTCGCCGGCCAATGCCGACGCATAAAGCCCGCGCTTGTGCTGCTGTCCTTCGACGAACGCGACGGAGGCCTGTGCCGCCGCGTCGGCGGCCGCGGCCCGGTCACCGATCGCCCGGTAGGCGGCCGAAACCGCGAGGAGGCCCTCACCGTTCCCTGCCCGCAGGGCCTCGGCGTGCGAAGCGATGGCATCGGCCAGCGGCAGCGCCAGCGTGTCGGCCAGCGCGCGGGCCCGTCCGGCGCCCGAGGCGTCACCCCACTGCGCCGCCGCCTGTATGCAGGCCAGTTCGTGGGTCGGCTGGCCGCGGTCGCGGGCGACTCGCGCGGCCGCCTGCGCCGTCGCCACGGCCTCGCCCAGGCGCCCGCCGGTCGCCAGCGCCCACCCGTCGGCCAGTGACAAGCCGGTATGCATGAAGAAGTAGTCGGCCGGCACGCACGATCGCGCCCCCGCGGCCGCATCGTTCGCCTCCGCGGCGTGCCCGAGCTTGCCGTGCGCCTCGGCGAGCGCGAAGTAGCTTGCCGGGCGCAAACCACTTGTGGTGGCGTGTATTTGGGCTCCGGCCAGCGCTTCGTGTACCAGCCGCACCGCGTCGGCCACCGCCCCGCGGGCCAGGTCGGCATTTCCGAGCAGCAGGGCCAGGTTCGCATAGGCCAGACCCGGGATGTCGCGCGCGGAGTCGGCCACCTCCTTTGCGAAGCCGACGAATTCGTCGATGCGGCCCGTCAGCCGGCATGCCCGGCCGTACACCGCGCCGAACCAGAACCGCATGTGCGACGCCTCGAACGACGTCGTCGCGCGGCGCAACGCCTGCCCGGCCACGATCGCCAGGCAGTCGACCTGCCCCAACGCGCCCATGGCCATGATCAACGCAAGCGACGCCATCATCGCGTGGAAGTCCGGCAGCTGTTCCGAATCCAATGCGGCCCTTGCCCTTTCGGCGGCGACCCCGCAGCGCGCGGCGACCGCATCCAGGCACGCCTGCACCGCCAACCGCTCGGCGACCTGTGCCGGCGTCTCCTCGGCCGCGGCCAGGTCGTCGAGAATCGCCGCGGCGTCCGCCGGCCTGCCGAGCATCCAGACCAGGTTGGCCGCGCGCAGGGTCGCCCAGTAGTGGCGATCCGGCGGATCGCTTTCGGTGATCGCGCGCAACGCGCCCTCGGCCTGCTCGCCGCGGCCGAGCAGGATCAGGTTCATCGCCCGCACGCCGGCCGCCCCCGGCGCCCCGGCCTGCGCCGCGGCGTTGGCGAGCCGGTCGGCCAACTCCAGGTCCAGCAGTGTCATCGCGTGCCGCGCCGATTCCAGATACAGCCCGGGTTGCGGGTCCAGATCCGACTCGAGGCTCAGCAACGCCCGGCGCACCGTGGCCTGCATGTCTGCGTCACCGTCGCGCGCCAGCCGGGTCGCCAAGCGGCCGCGGACCTTCGACAGATACATCTCGCCCGCGCCCGCGCGGCGAAGCTCACCGAACAGCGGGTGCGCGAGCCGGGCCATCAGCCCGCCGGCGGTGCGTTCGACGTTCACCAGGCCCATGGCTTCGGCCGCCACCAAATCCTCGCGGGACACCAAGTCGCACAACACGTCAACGGGCAGCGGCTCACATTGCGACAGCGTGTCGACCACCAGCGCCACCGGCGGGCTCAGGCGGCCAAGCTGGCGTCCCACCGTGTCGGACAAGCTGGCCGAGACCGCGACGTCGCCGTCCCACATCCACACCCCGGCCACCTGCCGCACCCGCCCGGCCGCCATCTGATCGCTCAGCAGCTGCCGAAGAAACAGCGTGTTCCCCCCGGTGAGCCGCCGGAACCGCTCCGCACAACGCGCATCCACCGGGCCGCCTAGCGTGCGCTCGATCACCTCGCGCGTCGCCGTGGCCGAAAGTGGCTCCAGATCCAGGCGATGGAGCAAACCGTCCTTCCACAGCGCCGTCACCGCATCGGGCTCTTCGCTGCCGGAGCGGACCGTGACCACCAGCCGGACCCCGCCGGACTGCGCCAGCTGGTGAATCACAAGCGCGGACAACCCATCCAGCAGGTGCGCGTCGTCGACTCCGACCACCACTCGGCCGCGGCGTTGCCGCGCGACAAACGACTCGATCACGCGCCGGACGCTGGTCAGCGGATCCGACATGCCTTCGCCCAGTAGGCCGATGAACGCCCCGAGTGGCAACGACTGGGCCGATTGGGTGCCGACGATCCACTGGATGCGTTCGCCCGATGCCCCGGCACGCCGCAGCGCTTCGCGGGCCAACCGAGTCTTGCCCAGCCCGGCGGCGCCCGCGATCAGCACCCCGGAGTGCTGGTCAGCCCCGCTCAGGGCGCGGCGAATGGTTGCCAACTCGCTGTCGCGCCCAATCAGCTGGTCGCCGCCGATCACGCGGCGACTATATCCGCGCGGCGGCACCGCGCGGGCCGGATTGCCACCGTTTCGCGTGCGCGTCGACCGGCCGGTGTCCGGCGGGCGATCCCAACTCGCGTACCCGACTACGCTATCGGCGCCCGCCGAGCGCTGTGAGCATGGCATTTGTCAGCCAGCGGTCAGAAAGGCGGAGTGCCATGTCCGACATCAAGACCAAGATCGGCAGTCACGCGGTGGTGTTGGGGGCGAGCATGGCCGGTTTGCTGGCCGCGCGATCGCTTGCCGACTTCTTCGACACGGTGACGGTCGTGGAGCGTGACCCGCTGCCCGACGCGCACGCCCCTCGCCGCGGGGTGCCGCAGGGCCGGCACCTGCACGCCCTGCTGGCCCGGGGAGCACAGGTGATCGAGGGGATGTTCCCCGGCGTCCTCGACGAGATGGTCAGCGACGGCGCGCGCCACTTCGACGGCCATGACCTCTCCGAGCTCTACTACGACATCGGCGGGCACCTGATGGCGCGGCGCGGCAGCGCCCCCGGGCTCACCGCCTACAGCGCGACGCGGCCCTTCCTCGAAGACCACGTCCGCACCCGGCTGCGCGAGATTCCCAACGTCACCCTGCTCGACGAGCACTTCATCCTCGGCCCGGTGTCGACCCCGGACCGTCGCCGCGTCACCGGAGTGCGGGTGGTCTGCGGGCGCACCGGCGAGCCCATCACGCTGCCCGCCGACTTGGTCGTCGATGCCACCGGGCGTGCCGCCCGCACCCCGACCTGGCTGGACCACCTGGGGTATGAGCGCCCGCGTGAGGATCGCGTCGACGTCCAGCTGACCTACGCGAGCCAAGCGCTGCGCATGAGGGCGGAGGCGCCGCGGGAGCTGGGCTTCCTCGTCGGCATCGTGCCGGGCAGGCCGAGGGGTTGCGGGCTGCTGCACTGCGAGGACGACACCTGGCTGCTCACCGTGATGGGGGTGGCCGGCCACGAGCCCACGGGGCTCGACCTCGCCGAGATGTGTGATTTCGTCGCGGACTGCGCGCCGGCGCACCTGCTCGCCGCGGTGCGGGCCGCCGAACCCATCGGGGATCCGGTGCGCCACCGGACGCCGTGCAGCCGATGGCGCCGCTACGACAAGCTGCGGCGCTTCCCCGAGGGTCTGCTGGTCATCGGCGACGCGATCTGCAGCTTCAACCCGGTCTACGGCCAGGGCATGACGGTCGCCGCGCTCGAGGCGTTGGCGCTGCGCGACTGCCTGTCCGCCGGCACCGACGATCTGGCCCGGCGCTTCTTCCGCGCCGCGGCGGCGCCGATCCGCCAGGCCTGGCAGCTGTCGACCAACCCCGACCTTGCCCTGCCCGAAATCAACGGCACCCCACCGCTGGTCGCGCGGGTGTTCAACAAGTACGTCGACCGGGTCCTGACGGCGGCCGAAACCGACACCGCGGCGCTGAATCAGTTCATCAGGGTGACCTCGCTGGTCGAACCCGCGACGCGGTTGTTGCGCCCGAACATGATCTGGCGCGCCGCCCGCGGGCGCCGGCCCGGCATCGATTCCCCGGTCGCGCCCGCCGGCGCCCTGGTGGACGCGGCGCCCTGACGCTAAGTCCGGTGGTAGGCGGGCGGCAGCGGCATCCCGAGTTCGGTCAGCACGCGGCGCAACAGCGTCGGGTAGTCGGTGATGAGCCCGTCGACCCCGTCGGCGATCAGTTCGCGCATGGTGGCCGCATCGTCGACCGTCCACGGGATCACCTGCAGCCCAAGCGCATGCGCGCGATCGACGTAGGACCCGCCGGTGACCAGCTGGTACCGGGGCGAGACGATGTCCGCGCCCACCAGCTTCGCCCCGACCATCGGGTCACCTATGGCGGCGGGGTTCTCACCCGCCGGCCACGGCGAACCGGGCGCCCAGGTCTCTTCGTTGTACAACGCCACCAACGGGATCGACGGCTCGGCCCGGCGAACCAACGGCAGGGTCCGCCAGTCGAAGCTCTGGATCTCCACCTGGCCGACCTTGCCGGCCGAGCGCACGGCGGCCAGTATCACGTCGACGAACTGTTGGGGCTCGGCCGAAGTCCCGGGGTGGTCGGCCGCCACCTTCGTCTCGATGTTGTAGCGAACCGCGGCGTGGTAGGAATCGGCAAGCGCAAACACCTCCGGTAGGACGGCTATCTTGTTGCCCCGCACCACCTCGGCGTCGGGAAACTCGGCCAGCCGGCGTCCGCAGTCCAGGGTGCGGATCTGGGACACAGTGAGCTCGTGCACCAACTTTCCGACGTAGGGGTACTGCGGATCACCGGCGAACGCGGGGCCGGTGTCGGCGCACTTCTCTGCGTCGATCGTCGGGTCGTGCCACACCAGCGGTTGCCCGTCTCGGGTGATGTTGATGTCGAGTTCGAGTGTGCTGACGCCCAATTCGAGCGATTTCGCGAAGGCCCGCAGCGACTCCTCGGTGGTCTCGCCTCGGCCGCCGCGGTGGGCCTGCAGGTCGAATCCGTCGACTTGGGCGGCCGCCGCGGGCGACGCGAGGAGACCGACCACGGCCAGGACCGCGCCGAGGCGCGCGGGCCAGCGGCGCACTGGAGTTAAACCCTGCGCTGCCGGGCGATCTCGGCGAGCACCACCCCGGCGGCCACCGAGGCGTTCAGCGATTCGGCGTGCCCGGCCATCGGGATGGACACGACTTCGTCGCAGTTCTGCCGCACCAGCCGCGACAGTCCCTTGCCCTCCGAGCCGACGACCACCACCAGCGGGTCGGCGCCGTCCAGGTCGTCGACCACGGTGTCGCCTTCGGCGTCCAGGCCGATAACCCGGATCCCGCGGTCGGCCCAATCCTTCAGCGTCCTGGTGAGATTGGTGGCCCTAGCCACCGGGATGCGGGCCGCGGCTCCCGCGCTGGTGCGCCAGGCGACCGCCGTCACCGACGCCGAACGCCGCTGCGGGATCAGCACGCCGTGTCCGCCGAACGCCGCGACCGAACGCACGATCGCGCCCAGGTTGCGCGGATCGGAGATGTTGTCCAACGCCACCAGCAGCGCGGGCGGGGAGTTGATCGCGGTCGCCAACAGGTCGTCCGGGTGGGCGTAGTTGTACGGCGGGACCTGCAGCGCGATGCCCTGATGCAGGTGGTTGCTCGTCATCCGGTCCAGGTCGGCGCGCGGCACCTCGAGGATCGAGATGCCCGAATCCGCTGCGCGGGCGACGGACTCGGTGACCCGCTCGTCCGCGTCGGTGCCCAGGGCCACGTAGAGCGCCGTCGCCGGGACGCCGGCGCGCAGGCACTCCAGCACCGGGTTGCGGCCGAGCACCGTTTCCGTCTCGTCGGTGGGCCGCTTGGTGGGACGCCGCGCCGGCGACTGGGCGCGCTTGGCGGCGGGATGGTTGGGTCGCAGGTGCGCCGGGGGTGTCGGACCGCGCCCCTCCAGCGCGCGCCGGCGCTGGCCGCCCGAGCCCACGGTGGGCCCCTTCTTGGTGCCCGCCTTGCGTATTGCGCCGCGCCGGCGCGAATTGCCGGCCATTTACGGGGTCTGACCTGCCTGCAGCGACCACTGCGGCCCGTCGGCGGTGTCGGTGACCTCGATGCCGGCGAGCTTCAGCCGGTCCCTAATCTCGTCGGCGAGCGCCCAATTGCGTTGCTCGCGGGCCTTTTCCCGATTCTCCAGTTCGGCCCGCACCAGCACCTCGACCGCGGCGAGCGCGGCCGACGTCTCGTCGCGGGTTTCCCAGCGCTCGTCGAGCGGGTCGCAGCCGAGGATCCCCATCATGGCGCGGATCGACCGGGCGTGTTGCAGGGCCCCGTCGTGGTCGCCGGAGTCGAGGGCCCGGTTGCCCTCGGCCCGGGCGTGGTGCACCTCGGCCAGTGCTGCCGGGACCGCCAAGTCGTCGTCGAGCGCCTCGGCGAACCGCGAAGTCCACTCGCCCGGCTCGACGCCGCCGACCCGAACGCGGACACGGTGCAGGAATTCCTCAACGCCCACATAGGCTTTCACCGCGTCCTGTAGGGCGGTGTCGGAGAATTCCAGCATCGAGCGGTAGTGCGCGCTGCCCAGGTAGTAGCGCAGCTCCGCCGGCCGGACGCGCTGCAGCAACGCCGGGATGGCCAGCACGTTGCCCAGCGACTTGCTCATCTTCTCGCCGCCCATGGTGACCCAGCCGTTGTGCAGCCAGTAGCGGGCGAATCCGTCGCCGGCGGCGCGGCTCTGCGCGATCTCGTTCTCGTGGTGCGGGAAAATCAAATCCATGCCGCCGCAATGGATGTCGAATTCGGGCCCCAGATAGGTGCGTGCCATCGCCGAGCATTCCAGGTGCCAGCCCGGACGCCCGCGGCCCCAGGGCGAGGGCCACGACGGCTCGCCGGGCTTCTCGCCCTTCCAGAGGGTGAAGTCACGCTGGTCACGCTTGCCGGTCGCCACGCCCTCGCCCTGATGGACGTCGTCGACCTTGTGCCCCGACAGTTGCCCGTACTCGGGATAGCTCAGCACGTCGAAGTAGACGTCCCCGCTCGCCGCGTAAGCGTGGCCGGTTTCGATCAGGCGGTCCATTAATTCGACCATCTGGGTGATGTGCCCGGTGGCGCGGGGTTCCGCGGACGGCGGCAGCACGTCCAGGGCGTCGTAGGCGGCGCTGAACGCGCGCTCGTAGGTGGCCGCCCACTCCCACCACGGCCGGTCCGCCGCCGCGGCCTTGGCCAGGATCTTGTCCTCGATGTCGGTGACGTTGCGGATGAACGCGACGTCACAGCCGCGCGCCATCAGCCAGCGGCGCAGGATGTCGAAGGCCACGCCGCTGCGGACATGGCCGATGTGCGGCAGGCCCTGGACGGTGGCGCCACACAGGTAGATGGAGACGTGGCCCTCGCGCAGCGGGACGAAATCACGCACGGCGCCGGCTGCCGTGTCGTGTAGCCGCAAGCGGGCGCGATCGGTCACGACGTGCCAGCTTACCGGGTGGTTCGCCGTCGCCCGGCGCTGCGCGCCCTAGCCGCCGGGGACGACCAACGCGGTGGCAATGGCGGCGCGGCCCTCACCGCGACCCGTCAGGCCCAGCCCGTCGGTCGTCGTCGCCGACACCGAGACCGGTGCCCCCAGCAGCTCCGAGAGCACGCGCTGCGCCTCGGCGCGCCGCGGACCGACTCTCGGCTGGTTGCCGACCAGCTGGACGGCGGCGTTTCCGACGCGGAAACCGTCTCGCGTCACCAACTCGGCGACGTGGCGCAGCATGTCGGCACCGCTGACGCCCTTCCACCGCGGCTGGTCGACTCCGAACACGGCGCCGATGTCGCCCAGACCGGCGGCCGACAACAGCGCGTCGCACAGCGCGTGCGCGCCCACGTCGCCGTCGGAGTGGCCGGCGCAGCCGTCGGCGTCGGGGAAGAGCAGGCCCACCAGCCAGCAGGGCCGGCCCGGCTCGATCGGGTGCACGTCGACGCCCAGCCCGACGCGCGGCACGCCGTTCACCGGCGCACGATCGCTTCGGCCAGCACCAGGTCGAGCGGAGTGGTGATCTTGAACGCCAGCGGGTCGCCGTCGACGACCTGGACCTGGCCCCCGACATGCTCGACGAGCGAAGCGTCGTCGGTGAACTCGGCCGTGCCGGCCCGTTGATACGCGCGCAGCAGCAGGTCGAGCGCGAAGCCCTGCGGGGTCTGCACGGCGCGCAGGCCGGCCCGCTCGGGCGTGCCCAGGACCACACCGTTGGCGTCCACGGCCTTGATGGTGTCATGCAGCGGCAGCGCGGGCACGACGGCGTCGTGCCCGGCCCGTAGGGCGTCCACCACGCGCAGGATCAGCGCGGGGGGTGTCAGGGCGCGGGCGGCGTCGTGCACCAGGACGAACTGGGGGTCACCGGCGACGGCCGCCAGCGCCAGGCTCACCGAGGTCGTGCGGTCGGCCCCGCCTGCGACGACCGTCGCCCGTTCGCCCAGGGATCGCTTGGCCTCGTCGACCATGGGCGCCGGGACGGCGACCACCACGTGGTCGACGACTTCGGAGGCCAGCAAACCGCCGACGGCGCGGTCCAGCAGGGTGCGCCCGTCAACCTCGCAAAATGCCTTCGGAATGCCGGCGCCGAGTCGTTCCCCCGACCCTGCGGCCGGAACCACTGCGACGACCGTGCCCGAGGAGTCGGTCCCCGTGACCACCGAAGCGTCAGGGCCTTCAGGAAGCGGCGGCCAGAACCTCGTCGAGGATGGTTTCCGCTTTGGCGTCGTCGGTGCTCTCGGCGAGGGCCAATTCACCGACCAGAATCTGGCGGGCCTTGGCCAGCATGCGCTTCTCACCGGCGGACAGGCCGCGTTCCTGGTCGCGACGCCACAGGTCGCGTACTACCTCGGCCACCTTGTTGACGTCACCGGAGGCCAGCTTCTCGAGGTTGGCCTTATACCGGCGCGACCAGTTGGTGGGCTCTTCGGTGTGGGGAGCGCGCAGAACCTGGAAGACCTTGTCGAGGCCTTCCTGGCCCACGACGTCGCGGACACCCACGTATTCGGCGTTCTCGGCAGGCACTCGAACTGTCAGGTCTCCCTGCGCCACCTTCAAGACGAGATATTCCTTTTGTTCCCCTTTGATGGTGCGGGTTTCAATCGCCTCGACTAACGCAGCACCGTGATGCGGGTAAACAACGGTGTCGCCGACCTTGAAGATCATCTGATTCGAGCCCCTTTCGTTACTTCAGTCTAACACGGCCGCCCAATCGCGCGCGGAGCAACGATGCAGGTCAGGGGCACAACACGCGCAGATTAGGGGTTGACAGGGGGAGCAGAACGTGCAGTGACGCACATTACCCCTGCCTTATTCCGGCCCTGAGAGCGGCCCCTGAGCGCCCCGACGGAGCACCGGATATGGCCTCCCTGGCTGGTCCCAAGCCCCGCGCTACCGCGCGCGAAACCTTCCTACTACTGTGCATAGTTGCATCCGTCGAACCGGCCCAGCAGGAGGCATTGAGTGAACCGCTTCGAGATCGGCCTCCCCCTCCGCGCGCCGGCGCTGACCATCCGGGCGTCGCTCGTCGGCCTCATCGCGGTGGTCGCGATGCTCCTCAGCGGCTGCGGGGCCGGCCAGGTCTCGCAGATGGCCGTGCAGGAGCCCGCGATCAACGGCAACAAGGTGACCATCAACAATGTGGCGCTGCGCGACATCCGCATGCAGGCGCCGCAGACGGGCGCCTTCGTGCAGCCCGGGCAGGCGGTGGACCTCCTGCTGGTGGCCATCAACCAGTCGCCGGACATGCCGGACAGGCTGGTGAGCATCACCAGCGACGTCGGCTCGGTGACCCTGAGCGGCGATGGTCGGCTGCCCCCGGGCGGCATGTTGTTGATCGGCACGCCGGAGGGCCAGAAGGTGGCGCCCGGCCCGATGGGCTCGAGCAACGCGGCCAAGGCGACCGTGATGCTGGCCAAGCCGATCAGCAACGGGTTGCTGTACAACTTCACGTTCAATTTCGAGAAGGCCGGTCAGGCCACGGTGCTGGTGCCGGTTTCGGCCGGGCTGGCACCCGCGCAGCCAAGCTAGGCGGCGGCGACCGCCTGTCATAGCCGGGATTTGTCGTACCGGCTCGATACCGTCATGGCGTGGCAAATCCGCGCTCCCAATATCGCTGCTCCGAATGCCAGCACGTCACGGCGAAGTGGGTGGGCCGCTGCATGGAGTGCGGCACCTGGGGAGCGGTGGACGAGGTGCCGGTGCTGAGTGCGGTCGGCGGCCGTCGCGCGGCCGTCGCGGCCGCTTCGGCCTCGCGGCCGGTCCCGATCACTTCCGTCGAGCCCAACGCCAGCCGGCACCGCTCGACCGGGATCGGCGAGCTCGATCGGGTGCTCGGGGGCGGCGTGGTGCCCGGTTCGGTCACGCTGCTGGCGGGTGATCCGGGCGTGGGCAAGTCGACGCTGCTGCTCAAGGTGGCCCACCGCTGGGCGCTTTCGGGCCGGCGTGCGCTGTACATCTCCGGTGAGGAGTCGGCCGGGCAGATCCGGCTGCGCGCCGACCGGACCGGCTGCGGCGCCGACGAGGTCTACCTGGCCGCCGAATCCGACGTGCACACGGTGCTGGACCACATCGCGACGGTGCAGCCCGCGCTGGTGATCGTCGACTCCGTGCAAACCATGTCCACCACCGAGGCCGACGGCGTCGCCGGTGGCGTCACTCAGGTGCGCGCCGTCACCGCCGCCCTGACCGCGGCCGCGAAGGCCAACGGCGTCGCGCTGATCCTGGTCGGCCACGTCACCAAGGACGGGGCCATCGCGGGACCGCGCTCGCTGGAACACCTTGTCGACGTGGTGCTGCATTTCGAGGGTGACCGCAACGGGTCGCTGCGGATGGTTCGGGGCGTCAAGAACCGATTCGGCGGGGCCGACGAGGTTGGCTGTTTCCTGTTGCACGACAACGGGATCGAGGACGTGTCGGATCCGTCGAACCTCTTCCTCGATCAGCGGCCCGCGCCGGTCGCCGGGACCGCGATCACTGTGACGCTGGACGGCAAGCGACCGCTCATCGGGGAGGTGCAGGCGCTGCTCGCGACGCCGGGGGGCGGCTCGCCGCGCCGCGCCGTCAGCGGGATCGACCACTCCCGGGCCGCGATGATCAGCGCCGTGCTGGAGAAGCACGGCAGGCTGGCCGTCGGTGTCAACGACATCTACCTGTCCACCGTGGGCGGCATGCGGTTGACCGATCCCTCCTCGGATCTGGCCGTCGCGATGGCGCTGGCGTCGGCCTACGCCGACCTGCCGCTGCCGACGACCGCGGTGATGATCGGCGAGGTGGGGCTGGCGGGCGACCTGCGACGGGTCGGCGGCATGGAACGGCGGCTGGGCGAGGCCGCGCGTCAGGGATTCAGCATCGCGCTCATCCCCGACGGCGACGACCCGCGGCGCGAGATCGTGCCGAATGGGATGCGGGCGCTGCGCGCACCGACCATCGCCGCGGCGCTGCAACACATGAAAGCCATCGCCCGGCCGCGCACTGGCTGGACGCAAAACGCCCCGGGGCCGCACAATGACACGCTGTGACTCGTCCGACACTGCGTGAGACCGTCGCCCGCCTTGCGCCGGGGACCGGGCTGCGCGACGGCCTGGAGCGCATCCTGCGCGGCCGCACCGGTGCGCTGATCGTCCTCGGCAACGACGAGAACGTCGAGGCCATCTGTGACGGCGGCTTCGCCCTCGACGTCCGGTACGCGCCGACCCGGCTGCGGGAGCTGGCGAAGATGGACGGCGCCGTGGTGCTGTCCACCGACGGCAGCCGCATCGTGCGGGCCAACGTGCAGCTGGTGCCGGATCCGTCGATACCTACCGACGAATCGGGAACGCGGCATCGCTCGGCGGAACGGGCGGCGATTCAGACCGGTTATCCGGTGATCTCGGTCAGCCATTCGATGAACATCGTGACCGTCTACGTGGGCGGTGAACGCCACGTGGTGGCCGATTCCGCGACCATCCTGTCCCGGGCCAACCAGGCGATCGCGACCCTGGAGCGGTACAAGACCAGGCTCGACGAGGTCAGCAGGCAGCTGTCGCTGGCCGAGATCGAGGACTTCGTCACGCTGCGCGACGTCATGACGGTGGTGCAGCGGCTCGAGCTGGTGCGGCGGATCGGCCTGGTGATCGACGACGACGTCGTCGAGCTGGGCACCGACGGGCGTCAGCTGCGGCTGCAGCTGGACGAGCTGCTGGGCGGCAACGACGTCGCGCGGGAATTGACCGTCCGCGATTACCACGCCAGCCCGGAGCCGCTGTCCAAGGCGCAGATGACGGCGACCCTGGACGAGCTGGACGCGCTCTCGGACACCGAGCTGCTCGAACTCACCGCGCTGGCAAAGGTTTTCGGCTACCCGACCACCGCCGAGGCGCAGGACTCGGCGGTCAGCCCCCGCGGCTACCGTGCGCTGGCCAGCATCCCGCGACTGCAGTTCGCCCACTCCGACCTACTGGTCCGATCGTTCGGGACGCTGCAGGGCCTGCTGGCTGCGAGCGCCGGCGACCTGCAATCGGTCGAGGGCATCGGCGCGATGTGGGCCCGCCACGTGCGCGAGGGACTGTCGCAGCTCGCGGAGTCGACTATCGCCGACCCGCTAAGTTAACCGGCGGGGACCGGGGCCGGTGGGGCCTCGGGCGGCGGCGCGGCCGCGGGCTGACCCGGCCCGGGCACCGGGCCCGGCGGCGGAGGCGGCTGGTTCATGATGAACGGCACCGGCTGCGAACGCAGGTTGCCCAGCTGCACGACGAGGTTGTAGGTGCCCGGCCCGATCGCCGGCCGCGGCAGCGGGCAGTGCGGAGCCGACCCCATCCCCGTCCAGGTCACCGCGGTCGTCA
>NZ_LZJB01000171.1:0-69509 GCF_001666895.1 Mycobacterium sp. E3298 | reverse complement strand
GCCGCTGGGCACCACCACGAGGCAGTTCGCTTCGGCGAGGGTGGCCAGCAGGTGCGAGGACGCCCCGGGCGGCCCGCCGAGTGCCTGCACCAGATATTCACCGGTCTCCTGGTCGCGCATCAACTGGCCGCGCAGGTAGCCCTTGCGCCCGGCGACCGACGTGATCGGCGACAGGGTGCGGGCCTGCACGATCCGGCGCATCGGCTGACGCTTGCCCAGCGAGAGCCGGATCAGCGGCCGGACCATCACCTCGAAGACCACCAGCGCGCTGACCGGGTTGGCGGGCAGCAGAAACGTCGGGACGCCGTCGCGGCCGAGCTGCCCGAAGCCCTGGACCGACCCGGGGTGCATCGCGACGCGGACGACTTCCATCTCCCCCAGCTCGGAAAGGACCGAGCGCACCGACTCGGCCGCGGCGCCGCCGACCCCGCCGGCGATCACCATCACCTCGGCGCGGTTGATCTGGCCCTCGACGGTGTCGCGGAATTCCTTGGGGTCGTTGCTGACGATGCCGATGCGGTTGACCTCGGCACCGGCATCGCGGGCCGCCGCCGCCAGCGCGTAGGAGTTGACGTCGTAGACCTGGCCGTTGCCGGGGGTGCGCGAAATGTCGACCAGTTCACCACCGACGGCCAACACCGTCACCCGGGGCCGCGGATGCACCAGCACCCGCTCGCGGCCGACCGCCGCGAGCAGCCCGACCTGGGCCGCGCCGATCACCGTGCCGGCGCGCACCGCGACGTCGCCGGGCTGCACGTCGTCGCCGGTGCGGCGCACGTACGCACCCGACGGCGCGCCGCGCAGGATCCGCACTCGCTTGCTCCCGCCGTCGGTCCAGCGCAACGGGATCACCGCATCGGCGAGCGTGGGTAGCGGGGCTCCCGTTTGCACTCGGGCGGCCTGGCGCGGTTGCAGGCGGCTGGGGGTGCGCGCGCCGGCCTCGACGGTTCCCATCACCGGCAGGACCAGGCCCTCGCGCCGGTCTTCGTCCAGCTCGGCGTCGCCGGGCGGCGGCTCAGGCAGGCTGTCGGCTCCCACTTCGCCGATGCCCAGCACGTCGACGCTGCGCACCGCGTAGCCGTCGATTGCGGCCTGGTCGAAGCCGGGCATGGGCCGCTCGGTGACAACTTCCTCGGCACACATCAATCCCTGCGCCTCGGCGATGGCCACCCGGATGGGCCGCGGCGCCACCGCGGCAGCGGTTATCCGGGCCTGCTGCTCCTCAACAGAACGCACAGCGCGCCTCTCTGCCCTCTGATGCCCTCGCGGGCACCGCCCTCACAGCCCTACGGGCGCCGTCGTGGGCCGGGCGTATCGGCCGGCTACTTCTCGGCCAGGCCTAACCGCGCCACCAACCATCGCCGCAAATCCGGGCCGTAGTCGTCACGATCCAATGCAAAGTCAACCGCAGCCTTGAGGTAGCCGCCGGGATTTCCCAAGTCGTGTCGAGATCCGCGATGCACGACGACATGCACGGGGTGACCCTCCGCGATGAGCAACGCGATCGCATCCGTGAGCTGCACCTCGCCGCCCACCCCGCGGTGGACGCGGCGCAACGCGTCGAAGATGGCCCGGTCGAGCACGTAGCGGCCCGCGGCGGCGAAAAGCGATGGGGCGTCCTCTTGCTTGGGCTTCTCCACCATGCCGTTGACCTTCAGCACGTCCGGGTTGTCGTCACCGGGAACCGGCTCGACGTCGAAGACCCCGTACGCGCTGACCTCGTCGGGCGCCACCTCGATCGCGCACAGCACGGTGCCGCCGTATTGCGCCCGCACCTTCGACATCGTTTCGAGGACGCCGGTCGGCAGCACCAGGTCGTCGGGCAGCAGCACCATGACGGCGTCGTCGTCCGACGTCAGGGTGGGCTCCACGCAGCCGATGGCGTGGCCCAGGCCGAGCGGCTCGGCCTGCACGACGGACTCGACCTTGATCAGCTGCGGCGCGCGCCGCACCTTGTCGAGCATCGCCTTCTTGCCGCGCGCCTCCAGCGTTCCCTCGAGGACCAGGTCCTCGACGAAGTGGGCGACGACGCCGTCCTTGCCCTCGGAGGTGATGATCACCAGGCGGTCGGCGCCCGCCTCGGCCGCCTCGGCGGCCACCAGCTCGATGCCGGGGGTGTCGACGACCGGCAGCAGCTCCTTGGGCACCGTTTTCGTCGCGGGCAGGAAGCGGGTACCAAGACCGGCAGCGGGCACGATCGCCGTGTGTGGGACCACCACTTTTGGGCTTGACATTGTTCACACGATAACCCGACAGCGGTTTGCCGAGTCGATGTGGCGCGGCCAAAGATCCGGCTGCAATGGTTGAGGCATGGCGACCACCGGTAAGGCCGCGTTGCGAGCCCAGTTGCAGGCGGCCCGCCGCCGCGTTGCCGACGAGGTGCGGGCCGAGGAGGCCCGGATGCTGAGCGGGCGGATCGAGGCCCTGAAAAGCATCATGAGCAGCGGTGACACCGTGTGCGCGTACGTGCCGGTGGGCGCCGAGCCCGGGTCGATAGACATGCTCGACGTGTTGCTGCGGCGGCCCGGACGCGTGTTACTGCCGGTTGCGCGCACGGCCGCCGACGGCGCGGCGCTGCCATTGCGCTGGGGCGAATATCGGCCCGGCACACTGACGTCCGCGCGGTGGGGGTTGCTGGAGCCGCCGGAACCCTGGTTTCCGGCCTCGGCCATCGCCGAGGCGAGCCTGATCCTGGTGCCGGCGTTGGCCGTCGACCGCTTCGGGGCCCGGTTGGGCCGCGGTCGTGGCTTCTACGATCGCTCCCTGGGCGGCCGGGGTCCCCACGCGCGGCTGATCGCGGTGGTGCGCGACGCGGAGTTGGTGGACCGGTTGCCTGCCGAGCCGCACGACATCCCGATGACGGACGCCCTCACGCCCAGGCGGGGACTAGTCGCGCTCGGTCGCGGGTAACAGATCGGGAATGAGTGACGTCACGTGGCGGTTCTAGCACTTGAGACGCTAGAGTGCTAACAGGCTTTTGCAACCATCCGGAGGTTTTCGTGCCGACTTACAGCTATCAGTGCACCGAGTGCGACGATCGCTTCGACATCGTGCAGGCCTTCACCGACGACGCGCTGACCACCTGCAAGCGCTGCTCCGGGCGGCTGCGCAAGCTCTTCAACTCCGTCGGAGTGGTGTTCAAGGGAAGCGGCTTCTACCGCACCGACAGCCGCGAGTCCGGCAAGAAGTCCGCGAGCTCGACCAACGGATCCTCGTCGAGCGACTCCGGCTCGAACGGCGCATCAAGCGAAAAGTCCGGATCGACCGAGAAGTCCGGTCCGAGCGAGAAGGCGACCAGCAGCTCCGCGGCGTCCACCGCGTCCGCGTCGAGCTGACGGGTTATCCACAACCGTTGGGCCGACGACGTTCGGCGCTGACCCCCATGCGCCTACCGTTGCGGCGTGGGCGAGTCGTCACTGAACCCAAGCCCGTTCAACCGCCTTTTGCTGCTGCGCCCCGATTGGACACGTACGGTGCTGGCGCGGCGGATCGCGGCGGGCGGGCTTGTCGTGTTGGCCGGCGTGGCGGCGCTGCGCTCCAACCCGGCGGGTGACTACGCCGAGGTGGTGGTCGCCGATCACGACCTGCGGCCCGGCGCCGCGTTGACGCCCGCGGATGTCCACCTCGAAAAGCGTTTGGCCGCAACCGTTCCCGATGGCTCACTGGCCGACGTGAGCGCGGTGGCCGGGTCGACGCTGGCCGGCCCGACGCGGCGCGGCGAGGTGCTCACCGATGTCCGGTTGCTCGGCAGCCGGCTCGCCGAGTCGACCGCGGGACCCGGTGCCCGCATCGTGCCGCTGCGCCTGGCCGACAACGCCCTGATCGACCTTGTCCGCGTCGGCGACGTCGTCGACGTGCTGGCCGCACCGGCGACCGCGGGGCCGGAGCCCGCCCAGGCCACCCCCAAGGTGGTGGCCACCGACGCCGTCGTGGTGCTCGTGTCGGCCAAGCCGAAGGTCCAGGCCGCGGACGGTGACCGCGTAGTGTTGGTTGCGCTGCCGGCTCGCGTGGCGAACACGGTGGCGGGCTCGGCGCTGGGTCAGGCGGTGACCCTCACCCTGCACTGAGTGCCTCGCCGTCGTTGGCCCCGCAGCTGACAGCAAACTCTGTCCAATCCCAGGAAGGACATCTGAATGTTCAAAGGGTTCAAGGAGTTTCTCTCGCGGGGCAACATCATCGACCTGGCCACCGCGGTGGTCATCGGTACCGCCTTCACCGCGCTGGTCACCCAATTCACCGACAGCATCATCAAGCCGCTGATCAACCGCGTCGGTGTCAACGAGAAGTCGAATCTCGGCATCCTGCGGATCGGCATCGGCGGCGGCCAGACCATCGACCTCAACAACGTGCTGTCGGCCGCCATCAACTTCGTCATCATCGCGGCCGTCGTCTATTTCCTGGTCGTGCTGCCGTACACGACCCTGCGCAGGCGCGGGGAGGTCGAGCAGGCCGACGACGCCCAGATCGTTCTGCTGACGGAGATCCGCGACCTCCTGGCGCAGACCAACGGCGACTCGTCCGGTCGGCACGGCGGCGCTGCCACCACCACGACGCCCCCGCCGGAGCACGGACCGCGCGCCGACGCCGAGGCGTAGGGCCCCGGCTAGATCTCCAGGCTCGACAGCTGCCCGATGATCTGTGCGGCGAGGGGATTCAGCGTCGCCATCCCGTCGCGCACCGCATAGCGGGAACCGGCGAGGTTCACCACCAACGTGCTCCCGGACACGCCGGCCAGGCCGCGTGACAATCCGGCGTCGGTGATCCCCGCGGAGAGCCCCGAGGCGCGAATGGCTTCGGCGATGCCGAGGATCTCGCGGTCCAGGATCTCGCGGGTGGCTTCGGGGGTGACGTCGCGGGGGGTGACGCCCGTCCCGCCGACCGAGACCACCAGGTCCACCCCGCCGATCACCGCGGTGTTGAGCGCGTTGCGGATCTCGACCTCGTCGGCCGCGACCGCGACCACACCGTCGACGACGAACCCCGCCTCCGTGAGCAGCTCGGTGACCAGCGGCCCGCTGTGGTCCTCATCCCCGTGGGCGGTGCGATCGTCGACCACCACGACCAGGGCCCGGCCAACCACCAACTCCGCACCCGTTTCCATGGGTGCCACCGTATAACCGAGCTCGGACAATCCGGCCGCCGAGGGTTCTTCGACTCGCATTACTGATCCGCCTTCCCCAGAGTCACCGGCACGGTACGGCTGCCACCACCAGCGGGATCCTGGAAGGTCAGCGAAATCTTGTCACCGGGCGCCTTCGACCGCACGGCAGCGACCAAGGCGTCGGCGCTGTTGATCGGGCGGTCGTCGACCTTGGTGACGATCACGTTCTTGGGCACTCCGGCGGTCGAGGCCGCCCCGCCCGGCACCACGTCGACGACCTTGGCGCCCGGGGAACCCTTGTCGTTGGTCACCTGCACGCCGAGCGACGCATGGGATGCCTTGCCGCTGCTGATCAGCTCGTCGGCGATGCGCTTGGCCTGATCGACCGGAATGGCGAAGCCGAGGCCGATCGAGCCGCTCTGGGCGTCCGGCGAGTCCGCACCCAGGGTGGCGATCGCCGAGTTCACGCCGACCAGCTGGCCATTCATGTTGACCAGCGCGCCGCCGGAGTTACCCGGGTTGATGGCGGCGTCGGTCTGGATGGCGTCCAGCACGGTGTTCTGGTTGCCCGACTCACCGGTGGTGGACACCGGCCGGTTCAGCGCGCTGACGATGCCGGTGGTGACCGTGCCCGACAGACCCAGCGGCGACCCGATGGCCACCACCGGTTGGCCGACGCGCAGGTCCGACGAGGAGCCCAGGGAGATCGGGGTCAGGCCGGACATGCCCTGCACCCGGATCACCGCGATGTCGCTGGTGGGGTCGGCACCGACGACCGTGAACGGCGCGGTGCGGCCGTCGGCGAAGGTCACCGTCGTCTTCGGAGCAGGCCCGGCGGGACCGCCGGGCGGACCACCGGGGGGCGCACCGGGAACCACGGGCGCTTTCGGCGGCCCCGCGGCCGCCGCGACCACGTGATTGTTGGTCAGGATGAGCCCGTCGGCGGAAAGGATGATGCCGGAGCCCTCCTCGGACTGGCGGCCCAGATCCGTCTCCAGCATGACGACACTGGGCACCACCTTGGAGGCGACCTGTTCGACGCTGCCCGGCGGCATGTTGGCCGCCGGGACGCTGGGTGCGCCGATGACGGTGTGCCCATTGCTGGTGGTCGAATGCGTCCCAAGCTCGACGGCCGTCGCCGCGGCGCCGCCGATGCCGGCCGAAACCACCGCGATGGTAAGCGCACCGACAGTCAAAAGCCCTGCGCGGGAACGTTTTTGGGGACCCGGCGGCATCGGCGGCAGCATGCCGGGAATCGGGCCCGTGCCGGTGGCCCCGGGGACCGGGCCTACCCCGGTCCCGCCGGGGATCCGCCCGGGACCGGTGCCGCTGAACGGGTCGTACGGCTGGCGGAACTGGTTGGTCTGCGATTGATGCCGCCAGTCGAACGGCTGGCCGTACGGTTGGGCGTGCCCCTGGCCGTAAGCAGAGGTCCCCGGGTGGCTCGGGGTGGGCGCAGGCTGATTCGGCGCAGGGTGGTACCCCGGCTGCTGCGGCGGTGGCGAATACCTCGGGTCATTCGTCATAGCGCTAGGTCGCTCTTCCTCTATCTCAGTATTCGGCTCGTCGGTTCGACAGGGCTCTTCAACAGTAGTGGCTGCACACCTACGTTGCCCGGGCGGACTGAGAGTCCACTGAGATAACGTTCGCGGGTTCCCGAGAGTTCGACTGGCCGGTCATCCGAACCGCGGGTTCGGTGACGGATTCTTCGCCGGCGGCCGCGGCAGACGACGCCGGATAGGCCGAGGGCGGCATCGGCCGGCCGGGCAGCAGCACGTAGAACGAGGTCCCGGGCGGCTGTCCGCCCGGCACGGTGTCCTCGACGCGGAGCAATCCACCGTGATTCAGCACGACCTTCTTGACGATCGCCAGCCCGAGCCCCGAACCGGGCATGGCGCGCGCGGTCGTCGACCGGTAGAAGCGCTCGAACACCAGCCGCCGTTCGTGCGGCGGGATGCCCGGGCCTTGATCGGAGACCACCAACTCGGCGTGCGACGGGTCGAGTTGCCGCATGGTGATGCCCACGTGACCGCCCGGCGGGCTCCACTTGGCCGCGTTGTCCAACAGGTTCAGCACGGCGCGCGACAGGCCCGCCGCGTCGCCGTACATCTGCCAGGGGGTTACGTCGACGTCGAAGTGAATGTCGTTGCGGCGCCGCCTGACCCGCTCCAGACTGCGGTCGATGACCTCGGACATGTCGACCGGTTCGTGCACCACCTGGCCGGCGTCGTCGCGGGTGAGGTCCACGAGATCACCCACCAGCGTGGACAGTTCCTCGATCTGCGCCAACACGTCGGCGCGGAGCTCGACCATCTCCTGCTCGGGCAGCCGCGGCGCCCCCGGTTCCATGGAGGCCATCAGCAGCTCGACGTTGGTGCGCAACGACGTCAGCGGGGTGCGCAGTTCGTGCCCCGCGTCGGTGACCAGCCGCGCCTGACGCTCGCGGGACTCGGCCAGCGCGCGCAGCATCAAGTTGAAAGCCTCGGTGAGCCTGGCCAATTCGTCGCTACCGAACACCGGGATCGGCCGCAGGTCGTCGGTGCGCGCCACCCGTTCGGTCGCCTCGGTCAGGCGGGCCACCGGGCGCAGCCCCGCCCGCGTGACCATGCCGCCCGCGACCGCGGCGACCGCGACGCCGATGCCGCCGACGATCAGCAGCACCCAGCGCAGCTTGGTCATCACGGCCTCGGTCGGCTTGAGGCTCTTGGAGATCAGCAGCGAGCAGCCATTGGGCAAGTGAATGGCCAGGACTCGTTGATCGGACGCGGTGCGCCGGGACATGAACAGATCACCGCGGATCACCGCCTTTTCCGGCGCGCCGACCGGCAGCGTCTGACCCGGCTGTTGCGCCGTGTAGATCGAGTGGCCCGGGTTCACCAGCATCGCGTTGACATCCGAATACGCGGTGCCCTCGATGGCCTTGCCGGGATCGGCGGCCAGTGAGCCGCTGGCGATCAGCAGCTGAGCCCGGCTCTGCAACTGGTTGTCGATATCGCTATACAGCGCAGCCGAAATCACCGCGTACACGGCGAACGCCATCAGCACGACGACCATGGCCACCATCGACATCGCCAGCAGCATGACGCGCCACCGCAGGGACAACGAACTGGTGGCGCGAAGCGGCACGCGTGGGGGCCGTTGGTACCTGATCATCGCGGGATGTGACTGGTCACGGCGGCGTCTCCCGAAGGACATAGCCCACGCCGCGCACCGTGTGGATCAGCCGTGGCTCGCCGTCGGCCTCGGTCTTGCGGCGCAGATAGCCGACGTAGACCTCCAGCGCGTTGCCGGAAGTGGGAAAGTCGAAGCCCCACACCTCTTCCAGGATCCGGCTGCGGGTGAGTACGCGGCGCGGATTGGCGATCAACATTTCCAGCAAGGCGAATTCCGTGCGCGTAAGGCTGATTTGGCGCTGCCCGCGGGTGACTTCGCGGGTCACCGGGTCCAGCGTCAGGTCGGAGAACTGCATGGCCACCGATTCGGCGTCGTCGTCGTCCGGCTTGGTCCGGCGCAGCAGCGCCCGCATGCGGGCCAGCAGTTCCTCGAGCGCGAACGGCTTGGGGAGGTAGTCATCCGCGCCGGCGTCGAGCCCGGCGACGCGCTCGGAGACCGAATCACGGGCGGTGAGCACCAGGATGGGTAGGTCGTCGCCGGTGCTGCGGAGCTGACGGCAGACCTCGAGCCCGTCCAGCCGCGGCATCATCACGTCGAGCACGAGCGCGTCGGGCCGGTCGCTCGCGATCATCTCGAGCGCCTCCAGCCCGTCATGGGCCAACTCGACCGAGTAGCCATTGAAGGAAAGCGATCGGCGCAGCGACTCACGCACTGCGCGATCGTCGTCGACGACCAGTATCCGCACGGGCCTAGTGTCGTCCCGACGCCTGAGAGCCGGCTGAGAGGCGCGCCGGGTATTTGCCGAGATTAACTAACGCCGGTCCAGGTCGATCAGACCGAGCCGGGCCGCCTTGAGCAGCCGGCGGGGCACCTTGTGCTTCTGGCCGGCGACCGTCACACCGACGAGCTCGGTCTTGGTGGCCTTCCACTGCGCGCGACGGCTACGGGTGTTCGCGCGCGACATCCTGCGCTTGGGTACGGCCATGGTCGGGCCTAACTCCTCGTGTCGGGGGCTTGTCGCGCGGCGTGGCCGGTGCGGCCGAACGTGCGACGATTGCTCCCAGGATAGTCGGTGGCCTGCCGGGCACCAAAACGAAGCCCTCTGGCGCCGAGATGGCCATGGCGGTTGTGATCCGGGCGCCGTCCACGAGCGTGGCGGCAATCTCGACGTCGGAGGCGAGGGGCGTCCTTGACGTGACACTGGCGCGACCCGCTAACCTACCGGTTGGTTGGTTGGTTTGCGCTCACCGGTGAAACGCAGATTGGAGGACTGCATGGCCTCAGCTCCTGGTCGTGACGCGGTCCGGATCGCGAACTGCTCCGGGTTCTACGGCGACCGGCTGTCGGCGATGCGCGAGATGCTCACCGGCGGCGACGTGGACTACCTCACCGGCGATTACCTGGCCGAATTGACCATGCTGATCCTGGGCCGCGACCGGATGAAGCACCCCGAGCGCGGCTACGCCAAGACGTTTCTGATCCAGCTCGAGGACTGTCTCGGGGAGGCCCGCGATCGGGGTGTGCGCATCGTCGCCAACGCCGGCGGACTCAACCCGGCGGGGCTGGCCGCCGCGATACGCGTCCTGGCCGAGCGCCTCGGCATTCCCGCGCGGGTCGCCCACGTCGAAGGCGACGACCTGCTGGCGCGCGCCGCCGACCTCGGGCTGGGCAGCCCGCTGACCGCGAACGCCTACCTGGGCGCGTGGGGCATCGTCGACTGCCTGGGCGACGGCGCCGACGTGGTCGTCACCGGCCGGGTCACCGACGCCTCGGTGATCGTCGGAGCCGCCGCCGCGCACTTCGGCTGGGGCCGCACCGACTACGACCGGCTGGCCGGCGCGGTGGTCGCCGGCCACGTCATCGAGTGCGGCGTGCAGGCCACCGGCGGCAACTACTCCTTCTTCACGGAGGTCGCGGACCTGACCCACGCCGGCTTCCCGCTGGCCGAGGTGCACCCCGACGGCTCCTCGGTGATCACCAAGCACGCCGGCACCGGCGGGCTGGTGAGCGTCGACACCGTCACCGCGCAATTGCTGTACGAGATCACCGGCGCCCGCTACGCCAACCCCGACGTCACCGCGCGGATGGACACCGTCGAGCTGTCCCCCGACGGCCCCGACCGGGTGCGCATCCACGGCGTGCGCGGCGAACCGCCGCCGCCCACCTACAAGGTGTCGCTGAACAGCATCGGCGGATTCCGCAACTCCATGACCTTCGTGCTGACCGGTCTCGACATCGAGGCCAAGGCGGACCTGGTGCGCCGGCAGCTCGACGCCGCGCTGACCGTCAAGCCCGCGGAGCTGCAGTGGTCGCTGGCCCGCACCGACCACCCCGACGCCGACACCGAGGAAGCCGCCAGCGCGCTGCTGCACTGCGTGGTCCGCGACCCCGACCCCGCCAACGTCGGGCGCCAGTTCTCCTCGGCCGCCGTGGAATTGGCTCTCGCCAGCTATCCGGGCTTTCACGTGACCGCCCCACCGGGCGACGGTCAGGTCTACGGCGTGTTCACCGCCGGCTACGTCGACGCCAAGGAGGTGCCCCACGTCGCGGTGCACGCCGACGGCACCCGGGTGGAAATCGACTGCGCCACCGAGACTTCGGAGCTCGCGCCCGCCGAGCCCCCACCCCTGCCGGAGCCGCTGCCCGACGGCCCGACCCGCCGGGTGCCGCTGGGCCGCATCGCCGGCGCCCGCAGCGGCGACAAGGGCGGCTCGGCCAACGTCGGGGTCTGGGTTCGCACCGACGAGCAATGGCGGTGGCTCGCCAACACGCTGACCGTCGAGCTGCTCAAGGAGCTGCTGCCCGAGGCCGCGGAGTTCGTCGTCACCCGCCACTTGCTGCCCAACCTGCGCGCGGTCAACTTCGTCATCGACGGCATCCTGGGCCAGGGCGTCGCCTACCAGGCGCGGTTCGACCCGCAGGCCAAGGGATTGGGCGAATGGTTGCGCGGCCGCCACGTCGACATCCCCGAAAGGTTGTTATGAATCTGTGGACGACGCCGGAGCGCGAAGAGCTGCGAAAGACGGTGCGCTCCTTCACCGAACGCGAAATCCTGCCCCACGCAGACGAGTGGGAGCGCGTCGGGGAGCTGCCGCGTGAGCTGCACCGTCGCGCCGGGGCGGCCGGCCTGCTGGGGGCGAACTTTCCCGAGGCGGTCGGCGGGGGTGGCGGCGACGGCGCCGACGCGGTGATCATCTGTGAGGAGGTGCATCAGGCCGGCGCCCCGGGAGGCGTGTTCGCGTCGCTGTTCACCTGCGGCATCGCGGTGCCACACATGATCGCCTCCGGCGATGCGCGGCTGATCGAGGAGTTCGTCCGGCCGACGCTGGCCGGCGACAAGATCGGCGCGCTGGCGATCACCGAGCCCGGCGGCGGTTCGGACGTCGGGCACCTGCGAACGTCGGCGGTGCGCGACGGTGATCACTACGTGGTCAACGGCGCCAAGACCTACATCACCTCCGGGGTGCGCGCCGACTACGTCGTCACCGCGGTGCGCACGGGCGGTCCGGGCGCCGCGGGCGTTTCGCTGCTGGTGGTCGAAAAGGGAACGCCGGGCTTCGAGGTGAGCCGCAAGCTGGCCAAGATGGGGTGGCGGTCCTCCGATACCGCCGAACTGTCCTTCGTCGACGCCCGAGTTCCGGCGGCCAACCTCGTCGGCGCCGAGAACAGTGGATTCCTGCAGATCGCGCAGGCCTTCGTCGCGGAACGGATCGGCCTTGCCGCACAGGCGTATTCGAGCGCCCAACGGTGCCTGGACCTGACGGTGCAGTGGTGCCGCGACCGCGAAACCTTCGGTCGGCCGCTGATCTCCCGGCAGTCGGTGCAGAACACGCTGGCCGAGATGGCCCGGCGCATCGACGTCGCGCGGGTCTACTCCCGCCACGTGGTCGAGCGACAGCTGGCCGGCGAGACGAATCTGATCGCCGAGGTGTGTTTCGCCAAGAACACCGCCGTCGAGGCGGGCGAATGGGTGGCCAACCAGGCCGTCCAGCTGTTCGGCGGGATGGGCTACATGGCCGAATCCGAAGTCGAACGCCAATACCGCGACATGCGGATCCTCGGCATCGGTGGCGGCACCACCGAAATCCTGACCGCACTGGCCGCGAAAACGCTTGGATACCAATCATGACCGTGCTGCAGTCCACGCTGGACCCGCAATCCGCCGCCTACACCGACGCGGCGTCGACGGCGACTTCCCGGCTCGAGGAGATCGACGCCGAGCTCGCCAAAGCGCTTGCGGGTGGCGGGCCCAAGTATGTCGAGCGCCACCACGGCCGAGGCAAGCTGACCGCCCGGGAACGCATCGAGCTGCTCGTCGACCCCGATTCCCCGTTCCTCGAGCTCAGCCCGCTGGCGGCCTACGGCAGCGCGTTCACCGTCGGCGCCAGCACCGTCACCGGCATCGGAGTGGTGTCCGGCGTGGAATGCCTGATCGTCGCCAACGACCCGACCGTCAAGGGCGGCACCAGCAACCCGTGGACGCTGAAGAAGATCTTGCGGGCCAACCAGATCGCGTTCGAAAACCGGCTGCCGGTCATCTCGCTGGTGGAATCGGGCGGGGCGGACCTGCCCACCCAGAAGGAGATCTTCATCCCCGGCGGGCGGATGTTCCGCGACCTCACCCGCCTGTCGGCGGCCGGCATCCCCACCATCGCGCTGGTCTTCGGCAACTCGACCGCCGGCGGCGCCTACATTCCCGGCATGTCCGACCACGTGGTGATGATCAAGGAGCGGTCGAAGGTGTTCCTGGCCGGTCCCCCACTGGTCAAGATGGCCACCGGCGAGGAGTCCGACGACGAGTCGTTGGGCGGCGCCGAAATGCATTCCCGCGTCTCCGGTTTGGGGGATTACTTCGCCGTCGACGAGCTCGACGCCATCCGCATCGGGCGCCGCATCGTCGCCCGGCTGAACTGGCGCAAGGAGGGCCCCGCGCCCGGGCCGGTCGCGGATCCGTTGTTCGACGCCGAGGAGCTGATCGGCATCGTGCCCGCGGACCTGCGTATCCCGTTCGACCCCCGCGAGGTGATCGCCCGCATCGTCGACGGCTCCGAATTCGACGAATTCAAGGCCATGTACGGGTCGTCGCTGGTGACCGGGTGGGCCCGGTTGCACGGCTATCCGCTGGGCATCCTGGCCAACGCGCGCGGCGTGCTCTTCAGCGAGGAATCGCAGAAGGCTACCCAATTCATCCAGCTGGCCAATCGCTCCAACACCCCGCTGTTGTTCCTGCACAACACCACCGGCTACATGGTGGGCAAAGACTACGAGGAGGGCGGGATGATCAAGCACGGCTCGATGATGATCAACGCCGTCTCCAACTCGACCGTCCCGCACATCTCGCTGTTGATCGGCGCCTCCTACGGCGCGGGCCACTACGGCATGTGCGGCCGCGCCTACGACCCCAGGTTCCTGTTCGCCTGGCCCAGCGCGAAATCCGCGGTGATGGGCGGCGCTCAGCTTGCCGGCGTCTTGTCGATCGTGGCGCGGGCCGCCGCCGAAGCGCGGGGCCAGCAGGTCGACGAGGAGGCGGACGCCGCGATGCGGGCCGCCGTCGAGGGGCAGATCGAGGCCGAGTCGCTGCCGTTGGTCCTGTCCGGGATGCTCTACGACGACGGGGTGATCGACCCGCGCGACACCCGCACCGTCTTGGGAATGTGTCTGTCCGCCATTGCCAATGGCCCGATCAAGGGGACGTCGAACTTCGGCGTCTTCCGGATGTGAGCCCCATGGTTACTCGAGTGCTGGTCGCCAACCGCGGCGAGATCGCCCGGCGGGTCTTCGCCACCTGCCGGCGGCTGGGCCTGGGCACCGTCGCCGTCTACACGGACCCCGACGCCGACGCGCCCCATGTCGCCGAGGCCGACGCCCGGGTGCGGCTGGCCAAGACCAACGACTACCTCAACGCCGAAGCGATCATCGCGGCCGCCCGCGCCGCGGGCGCCGACGCTGTGCATCCGGGGTACGGGTTCCTCTCGGAGAACGCCGATTTCGCGGCGACCGTGCGGGGCGCGGGCCTGATGTGGATCGGACCGCCGGTCGATGCGGTGCGGGCCATGGGTTCCAAGATCGAGTCCAAGAAGCTGATGGCCGCCGCCGGCGTTCCGGTGCTCGACGAGCTCGACCCCGAGACGGTGACCCAGGCGCAGCTTCCGGTGCTGGTCAAGGCCTCCGCCGGCGGTGGCGGCCGCGGGATGCGGGTGGTGCGCGAATTGTCCGCTCTCGCAGGCGAAGTGGAAGCGGCCCGCCGTGAGGCGCAGTCCGCGTTCGGCGACCCGACCGTGTTCTGCGAGCGCTACCTGCCCACTGGGCACCACATCGAGGTTCAGGTCATGGCTGACACGCATGGCACGGTCTGGGCCGTCGGAGAACGGGAATGCTCGATTCAGCGCCGGCACCAGAAGATCATCGAGGAGGCCCCCTCTCCCCTGGTCGAGCGCACCCCTGCCATGCGGGCCAGGCTCTTCGACGCGGCCCGGCTCGCCGCCGGGGCGATCGGATACACGGGCGCCGGAACCGTCGAATTCCTCGCCGACGATGACGGCGAGTTCTACTTCCTGGAGATGAACACCCGGCTGCAGGTCGAGCATCCGGTGACCGAGGAGACCACCGGGCTCGACCTCGTCGAACTGCAGATCGCCGTCGCCAACGGCGATCGCCTCGACGCCGAACCACCCGCCGCGCAAGGGCATTCGATCGAGGCCCGCCTCTACGCCGAGGATCCCGCCCAGGGCTGGCAGCCGCAGGCGGGCCGCGTGCACCGCATCGACGTGCCGGCGGTCCAGTCGCAATTCCGCACGCTTGGGCACCGAACGGGCATCCGCCTCGATTCGGGCGTCGTCGCGGGATCCACGGTGTCCATTCACTACGACCCGATGCTGGCCAAGGTCATCTCGTACGCGCCGACGCGCCGGCAAGCGGCGCTGGTGCTCGCCGATGCGCTCGCCCGCACCCGGTTGCACGGCCTGCGCACCAACCGCGAGCTGCTGGTCAACGTGCTGCGCCACCCCGCATTTCTCGACGGCGCCACCGACACCGCGTTTTTCGACACGCACGGACTGCAGGAACTCTCGGCGCCGCTCGCCGGTGGCGACACCGTCCGGTTGTCGGCGATCGCCGCCGCGCGCGCCGACGCCGCGCGCAACCGCGCGGGGGCCCCCGTCCTGGGATCGCTGCCCAGCGGCTGGCGCAACCTGGCCTCCGGCTACCAGGTGAAGAGTTACCGCGACGCCGACGGCGGCGAGCACCAGGTCGAATACCGTTTCGGCAGATCGGGATTGCTGTTGGCGCACGACGAGCAGGTGCGGCTGGTCTCGGCCACGCCGGGCGAGGTCGTGCTGGCTGACGGCTCCGGGGTGGCTTGCGGCTTTACGGTCGCTCGATACGGTGACGGCGTCTACATCGACTCGGCGCGGGGGCCCGTCCGCCTGGTCGCGCTGTCGCGCTTCCCGGAGCCCGGCTCGGCCGTCGAACAGGGTTCGCTGGTCGCGCCCATGCCAGGGAACGTGATCCGGATCGGCGCCGCGGTCGGCGACGCCGTCAATGCCGGGCAGGCTTTGATCTGGCTCGAGGCCATGAAGATGGAACACACCATCACCGCGCCGACCGACGGCGTCCTCGCCGAACTCAACGTCCAGACCGGCCAGCAAGTCGAGGTGGGCACCGTGTTGGCGCGCGTCGAGGCGCCGCAAGCAGAAGGAGATCCAGCATGACCGACACCAGCTTCATTGAAAGCGAAGAGCGGCAGGCCCTGCGTAAGTCGGTGGCCGCCTGGGCCGCCAACTACGGCAGCGAGTACTACCTGAAAAAGGCCCGGGCGCACGAACACACCGACGAATTGTGGTCGGAGGCGGGCAAGCTCGGCTTCCTCGGGGTGAACCTGCCCGAAGAGTACGGCGGCGGCGGCGCCGGCATGTACGAGCTGTCCCTGGTGATGGAGGAGATGGCGGCGGCGGGCAGCGCGCTGCTCCTGATGGTCGTCTCGCCGGCCATCAACGGCACGATCATCAGCAAGTTCGGCACCGAGGAGCAGAAGAAACGCTGGATTCCCGGCATCGCCGACGGCACCCTGACGATGGCCTTCGCGATCACCGAGCCCGACGCGGGCTCCAACTCGCACAAGATCACCACCACCGCCCGGCGCGACGGCGGCGACTGGATCCTCAAGGGTCAGAAGGTCTACATCTCGGGCATCGACCAGGCGCAGGCCGTCCTGGTGGTGGGCCGCACCGAGGAGGCTAAGACCGGAAAGCTGCGGCCGGCCCTGTTCGTGGTGCCCACCGATGCCCCCGGATTCACCTATACGCCAATCGAAATGGAGCTGATCAGCCCCGAACGGCAGTTCCAGGTCTTCCTCGACGATGTCCGGCTGCCGGCGGACGCGCTGGTCGGTTCCGAGGACGCCGCGATCGCGCAGCTGTTCGCGGGCCTGAACCCCGAGCGGATCATGGGCGCCGCCAGCTCGGTCGGGATGGGACGGTTCGCTCTGGAGAAGGCCGCCGACTACGTCAAGACCCGGCAGGTGTGGGGCACGCCGATCGGCGCACACCAAGGACTGTCGCACCCGTTGGCGCAGTGCCACATCGAGGTGCAACTGGCCAAGCTGATGATGCAGAAGGCCGCCGCGCTGTACGACAGCGGCGACGACGCGGGTGCGGCGGAGGCGGCCAACATGGCCAAATACGCTGCCGCCGAGGCGGCTACGCGCTCGGTCGACCAGGCCGTGCAATCGATGGGCGGCAACGGGCTGACCAAGGAGTACGGCGTGGCCGCCATGCTCGCCTCGGCCAGGCTCGGGCGGATCGCCCCCGTCAGCCGCGAGATGGTGCTCAATTTCGTGGCGCAGACGTCGCTGGGCCTGCCCCGGTCGTACTGATGGAAACGCTGGTCGACTACGCCGGTCCGGCCGATACCGGCGGACCGTTCGCGCGGCTGACGCTGGACTCGCCCCACAACCGCAACGCGCTGTCGACCACGCTCGTCGAGCAGCTGCATCAGGGCTTGCGTGACGCCGCGACGGACCCCGCCGCGCGCGCGGTGGTGCTGGGGCATACCGGCAACACGTTCTGCGCGGGCGCGGACCTCAGTGCGGCCGGCTCGGGGGACGACCCCTTCGAGATGGCCGTCGCCCGGGCCCGCGAGATGACCGCGGTGATGCGGGCCATCGTCTCCTCGGCCCTGCCGGTGATCGCCGCGATCAACGGGCACGTCCGCGCGGGCGGGTTCGGACTCGTCGGCGCGTGCGATATCGCCGTCGCCGGACCGCGCAGCACCTTCGCCCTGACCGAGGCCCGGATCGGCGTCGCCCCCGCGGTCATCTCGCTCACGCTGCTGCCGAAGCTGGCGCCGCGCGCGGCGGCGCGCTACTACCTGACCGGCGAGACTTTCGGGGCCGACGAAGCGGCGGCGATCGGGCTGATCACGATGGCCGCCGACGACGTCGACGCGGCGGTGGCTGCGCTGCTCGCCGACGTGGGCCGCGGTTCGCCCCAGGGGCTGGCCGCCTCCAAGGCGTTGACCACGGCTGCGGTGCTGGAAGGGTTCGACCGCGACGCCGAGCGCCTCGCCGAAGAATCGGCCCGGCTCTTCGTGTCCGACGAAGCGCGCGAGGGCATGCTGGCGTTCCTGCAAAAGCGCCCCCCGAGCTGGGCAAGTTAGCCAGGTGTCAAACAAAGGCGGCCGGGCAAGCCTGCCGGCGCGGCGCAAGGTTGCAGTTTGACCAATCGTCTTGCACCAAGACCCGGACGTCGTAGGCTCGTGGGTAATGAGCAACTCTGCGCAACGCGACGCGAAGGACACGCGCGACGAATCGTCGCGCGCGGCCGACACTGATCGCATCCAGCTCGCACAGTTGCTGGCGTATGCGGCCGAGCAGGGCCGGCTGCAGATGAAGGACTACGAAGACCGCCTGACCAGGGCGTACGCGGCGACCACGTACGAGGAGCTGGACCAGCTGCGGGCGGATCTGCCGGGCTCACAGATCAACCTGCGCCGCGGTGCCAAGCCGAACCCGGCGCCGTCCACGCTGCTGCTGGCCCTGTTGAGCGGCTTCGAACGGCGCGGCCGGTGGAACGTGCCCAAGAAGCTCACCACCTTCGCCTTCTGGGGCAACGGCGTGGTGGATCTGCGTTACGCCGACTTCACGTCGACAGAGGTCGACATCCACGCGATGTCGATCATGGGGGCGACGAAGATTTTGCTGCCGCCCGAAGTGAACGTCGAGATCCACGGCCGCGGCGTCATGGGCAACTTCGACCGCAGCGTCCTCGGCCAGGGCACCCCGGGCGCACCCAAGGTGAACATCCGCGGCTTCTCGCTGTGGGGCGCTGTCGGCATCATTCGCAAGGCCCGCCGGCCGCGCGATTAGCGTCAGCCGGGCACGTAGTCGAACTTGTCGGGGTTGGGCCCGTTCCTGCCGGCTTCACCCTTGTCCAGGGCCGAGATCGCGTCCATGTCGGAGTCGTCCAGCTCGAAGTCGAAAAGCTCGAAGTTCTCCTGGACCCGCTCCGGCGTCACCGACTTGGGGAACACGATGTCGCCGCGCTGAATGTGCCAGCGCAACACCACCTGCGCCGCTGATTTGCCGCGCGCCGCGGCGATGCGGTTGATCACCGCGTCGTCGAGCACCTTGCCCTGAGCGATCGGCGCCCACGCCTCGGTGGCGATGCCGTGCTCGCGCCCGTACGACCGAACCTCCGTGTTACCGAAGTACGGATGAAGCTCGATCTGGTTGACCGACGGGACGGTGTCGGTTTCTTCGGCGAGCCGCTGAAGGTGTGCGACTTGAAAATTCGACACGCCGATGCTGCGGGCGCGCCCGTCGCGGGCGAACTCTTCGAGGACCTTCCAGGTCGAGACGAAGTCACCGTCGTAAAGAGTGGGCAGCGGCCAGTGAATGAGAAACAGGTCGACGTAGTCGGAATCCAGAGCCTGCAGTGTCCGGTCGAAGGCGCGGCGCGCGTCGTCGGCTTTGTGAAAGCCGTTGTTGAGCTTGCTGGTGACGAACACGTCGGCGCGGTCGAGACCGGCGTCGCGGATGCCTTGCGCCACTTGCTTTTCGTTGCCGTACATCTCGGCGGTGTCGATGTGCCGGTAGCCGATCTCCAGCGCGGTCTTGACCGCCGCCGCCGTCTCGTCGGGCTTGATCTGAAAAACGCCGAAGCCGAGCTGCGGAATGCGCACACCGTCGTTCAGTTCGATCGTGGGAACCTTGCTCATGCATCTCCTCCTTCTCCGGTCCATGTACCCGGTCGGGCGCGCACCTATCCCCGCGAGGGGCTAGCGGCGGCGAGACCGGAGGTAGTCGCCCACCACGGCCGCGCCCAGGCCGTCGAGATCGGGGACCACGACGCGTCCCTCGACGCGCCGGGCGACCTGGTCGATGAAGCGGGCCAGGCCGGGGTCGCTGCCCAACCGGAAGATGGTGATCTGCGCGCCGAGGCGGGCCATGTCGTCGAACCCGCGCACCGTGTGCGCGATGGTCCGCGGGTGCGGCGGGTAATCGAAGAACACGGTCGTGCCGTCGCCGTCGAAGTCCTCCAGGTGGGCGGTGGGCTCACCGTCGGTCACCACCAGCACGACGGGCTGCGCGTTGGGATGCCGCCGCAGGTGCCGACCGGCCAGCGCCAGAGCGTGATGCAGGTTGGTGCCCTGCTCGTAGACGCCCTCGAGGCCGGTGAGCTCGGCGGCCGTCACCGTCCGGGCGTATCGGCCGAATGCGATGATCTGTAAGGCGTCCGAGCGAAATCGGGTGCACACCAGGTGATTCAGCGCCAGCGCCGTCTGCTTCATCGGCAGCCAGCGATTCTCCATCACCATCGAGAACGAGGTGTCCACCAGCAGCGCCACCGCGGCCTGGGTGCGCGTCTCGGTCTCGGAGACCTCGACGTCGTCGACGGTGATGTTCAGCGACCCGGTGGTGTCCAGGCTGGCCGTTCCCGCCTGCCGCAGCACCGCGTTGGTGAGCGTGCGCGAGATGTTCCACGGCTCGGTGTCGCCGAACTGCCACGGCCGGGTGGCGCCGGTGAGCTCACCTGCCGCGCCCGCGCGCCGGTGGTCCCGCTCGCCGCGTCGCCCGGAAAGCTGTTGCGCCACATCGCGTAGCGCGGTCTCACCGAGCCTGCGCATGGCCTTCGGCGAGAGCCGCCACTGGCCGTCGGAACCCCGGTCCAGAAAGCCCTGATTGACAAGTGCGCGTTCCAATTCGGCCAGCGTGCGCGCGTCCACGGCGGCCTGGTCGCCGAGTTGGCGTGCCAGCGCATCGAGATCGACGTCGTCCATGGTGGCACCGGGATAACTCTGCGAGAGCTGCTCGGCCAGCTGCTCGAGCTCGGCGATGTCCGAAATCGCCTGGGTGCCTTCCCCCATCCCGAACGGGTTGTCGCCGGAGAACTGTTCGGATCCCGTCCAGTCCTCCCCCGGCCGGGCAGCCTGCAGATGCGCGTCCAGCCGGTTCAGAGCCTGCATCAGCGACGGGGAGCCGAATGCCTGCTGCGCCAACGCATCCAGTTCGGCACGCTGGTCCGGGCTCAGGCTGTTGCGGAAGCGCTGCGCGGCCGCGGCGCGCTTGGCCAGCGAGTCCAGCAGCTCGTCGACATTGCGGGGGTTCTCCGGGAAGAACTCGCCGTGTTTGTCCATGAAGTCCTGGAAATCCTGCTGGGTGTCCTCGCCGCGGGCATGCTTGTCCAGCAGGTCGTTGAGATCGTTCAGCATGTCGTTGACCCGCTGACGGTCCTCGTCGGTGGCGCCCTCGAGCGCCTCCTTCATGCCTGCGAAACGCTGATCCAGCATTTCGCGGCCGAGCAAATCCTTGATCTGGTCGTACTTTTCGCGCGCCTCGTTGCTGCGCCAGTTGTAGTCGGAGAGCTCTTGAACGGCCTTGGCCGGCGACGACGGCAGGGCGTCGAGCTGCAGTTCACCGAACCGGGCGTCGTCGTCGAGCGCGCGCGCCAGCTCCTTGCGCTCTGCCAGCACCGCCTCATCGAGCAGCTTCTTGATCTCCTGCAGCGTGCCGTCCAAGTTGTTGCGGCGCAACAACTCCCGCCGGCGCCGGTTCGCCTCGGCGGCCAGCCGGTCGGCGCCGGGTGTGTTCTTGGTGCCGCGGCGCAGCAGCTCGGACAGCGCGCGGCGCGGCGACGTGCCCGCCATCACGTCCTGCCCGATCTGCTCGAGGGCCTCGCGCAGATCCACCGGCGGGGCCAGCGGGTCCGGCCCGCCGGTGTACGCCGAATAGCGCGACGAATGCCCCCTCGAGACGGGTTTAGCCATAGACGGTTTGGCCCTCCCCGGACACCTTGTCGATCCTCTTGGCCAAATACAACGCTTCCAGGGCGAGCTCCAGTGCCGCGGCGCGCTCACCCTCGGACTGGGCGTTGACCTTGGCGGCGATCTTGTCGACCACCGGCAACGTGGGAACCGCGGCCAGCACGTCCTTGGCCGACACTCGCTCGCCGGTCGTGACCGCCGAACCGCCCTCGACCGCGGAAACCAAGGACCCGACGTCGATGCCGCCGAGCACCCGCGACGCGGTGTCGGCCGTCGCCCGGCGCAGCAGGTGCTCGAGCACCGCCTGCTCGCGGCCCTCCTCACCGGACTCGAATTCCAGCTTGCCGCGCAGCACGTCGATCACCGTGCCGAGGTCGACCACGCGGGCCACCGGATCCGTCTCCCCCAGCACCGCGCCGCGGTGCCGGGCGGCGGCGGCCACGGTCTCGGCCGCGGCGATCGCGAACCGCGCCGACACCCCGGAGCGTTGGTCGACCGAGTTGGATTCCCGCAGATACCGGGCGAACCGGGCGATCACCTGCATCAGGTAGTCGGGGACCTGCGCGGACAGATGCGCCTCCTGGACGATGACGCCGACCTCGGCGTCGAGCTCCAGCGGGTAGTGCGTGCGGATCTCCGCGCCGAACCGGTCCTTGAGCGGGGTGATGATGCGGCCGCGGTTGGTGTAGTCCTCGGGGTTGGCGCTGGCGACCACCAACACGTCCAGCGGCAGGCGCAGGGTGTACCCGCGCACCTGAATGTCGCGCTCCTCCATGACGTTGAGCATCGACACCTGGATGCGCTCGGCGAGGTCGGGCAGCTCGTTGACCGCGACGATGCCGCGGTGTGCGCGCGGGATCAGGCCGTAGGCGATGGTCTCGGGGTCTCCCAGGCTGCGGCCCTCGGCGACCTTGATCGGGTCGATGTCACCGACCAGGTCGGCGACGCTGGTGTCGGGGGTGGCCAGCTTCTCGGTGTAGCGCTCGCTGCGGTGCCGCCACTCGATCGGCAGGTCGTCGCCCAGGGTCGCGGCCTTGCGGATGGACTCCGGCGTGATCGGCGAATAGGGATGCTCGCCCAATTCGGCCCCGGCGATCACCGGCGTCCACTCGTCGAGCAGGCCGACCAGGGCGCGCAGGAGCCGCGTCTTGCCCTGACCGCGTTCGCCGAGCAGGACGAAGTCGTGCCCGGCGATGAGCGCCCGCTCCAGCTGCGGCAGGACGGTGTCGTCGAAACCCAGGATGCCCGGCCAGACCTCGTCACCCTCGGCCAACGCGGTCAGCAGGTTTTCCCGAATTTCCTGTTTGACTCCCCGTTCGCGATGGCCGGCGGCGCGCAGCTCACCGACGGTGCGGGGCAGATTGCTGGGTGATGGCACCTCTCCACGCTACGCGTTGCGTGAATGCCCCACGCGCTGAGCGTTCAGTGGGCGAAGTGGCGGGCGCCGGTGAGGTACAGCGTGACGCCGGCGTTGGCTGCCGCGGCGGTCACCTCGTCGTCGCGGACCGAGCCGCCGGGGTGCACGATCGCCCTGACCCCGGCGGCGGTCAGCGTCTCGAGTCCGTCGGGGAAGGGGAAGAACGCGTCCGACGCGGCCACCGCGCCGCGGACGCGGTCGCCGCCCCGCTCGACGGCGAGCCGGGCGGCGTCCACCCGGTTCACCTGTCCCATGCCGACACCGATGGTCGCGCCGCCGCCGGCGATCACGATGGCGTTGGACTTGACCGCGCGGCACGCCCGCCAGGCGAAGACCAGGTCGGTCAGCGTGGCCGGGTCGGCGGGCGATCCCGTCGCCAGCGTCCAGTTCGCGGGATTGTCGCCGTGCGCGTCGAGCTCGTCACGTTGCTGGACCAGCAGCCCACCGCTGATCGGCCGCAGCTCCGTGCCGCCGGTCAGCGGCTCGGAGGCCACGAGCACCCGGATGTTCTTCTTCCGCGTCAGGGCTTCCAGCGCCTCCGGCGCGTAGGCCGGGGCGACGATCACCTCGGTGAAGATGGTGCTCACGTACTCGGCCATCTCGAGGCTGACCTCGGTGTTGGCCGCGATGACCCCGCCGAAGGCGCTCAGCGGATCGCATTCGTGGGCCTTGCGATGCGCGTCGGCCACCGATTCCGCCGAGATCGCGATCCCACAGGGGTTGGCGTGCTTGATGATCGCGACACAGGTCTGTTCGTGGTCGAAGGCGGCCCGCCAGGCCGTGTCCGCGTCGGTGAAGTTGTTGTACGACATCTCTTTTCCGTGCAGCTGCTCGGCCTGCGCCAGCCCCGGCCAGGCGCCGGGGTCGGCGTAGAGCGCCGCCTGCTGATGCGGGTTCTCGCCGTAGCGCAGCATCGTCGATCGGGTCCAGCTGCGCCCCAACCACTTGGGGAACGCGGTCGGCGGGTGTTCGGGCGCCAGCGTCGACTCCATCCAGCCCGCGACGGCGATGTCATACTCCGCGGTGTGCTGAAAAGCGAGCGCCGCCAGCTTTTTCCGCTCCGCAAGGGTGAAGCCGCCGTGCCGCACCGCGGCGAGCACGCCGTCGTAACCGCGCGGGTCGACGACCACCGCCACGCTGGGATGGTTTTTCGCGGCCGCGCGGACCATCGACGGCCCGCCGATGTCGATCTGCTCGACGCACTCGTCGATGCTGGCGCCGGAATCGACCGTCTCGCTGAACGGATACAGGTTGACGACGACGAGTTCGAAGGCGGCGACACCGAGTTCCTCGAGCGCCGCGGCGTGCTCGGGTTTGCGGAGGTCGGCGAGCAGGCCGGCGTGCACCCGGGGGTGCAGCGTCTTGACCCGGCCGTCGAGCACCTCGGGAAAGCCGGTCAGCTCCTCCACCCGGGTGACCGGAATGCCTTTGTCGGCAATGGTCTTCGCCGTCGATCCGGTCGAGACGATCTCGACGCCCGCGTCCGTCAGGCCCCGGGCGAGGTCGACCAGGCCGGTCTTGTCGTAGACGCTGATCAACGCGCGGCGGATCGGCCTTTTCGCCGTCTCCGGCCAGTCGTCGGTGCTCATCGTGTGGTCGCCTTTCGTCCGATCGACGCTGTTCTTCCGACCAGGGTCAGGCCTCCGGTCGCGATCTCGGCCACCACGTCCACCAGGAGCTTCCGTTCGGTGACCTTGATGCGTTCATGCAGGGTCTCTTCGCTGTCGCCGTCGAGCACCGGCACGGATTGCTGGGCCAAGATCGGCCCGGTGTCCGTCCCGGCGTCCACCAGATGCACCGTACAACCCGTGACCTTGACGCCGTAGGCCAACGCGTCGGCCACTCCGTGCGCACCCGGGAACGCCGGCAACAACGCCGGATGGGTGTTGATGATCCGTCCATAGAAGCGCGAAAGGAACTGTGGTCCAAGTATTTTCATGAAGCCCGCCGACACGACCAAGTCGGGTGAGTGCGCGGCGGTGGCTTCGGTGATGGCCGCGTCCCAGGCGGCGCGGCCGGGATGGTCGCCGAGCCGGGCGGTGAAGGTCGGCAGCGCCGCCCGCGCGGCGATCTCGGTGGCCAGGCAGTCGCGATCGGCGCCGACGGCGACCACGCGGGCCGGGTACTCGCCGACGGCGGCATCGAGCAGCGAGCTCAGCAGTGATCCGGTGCCCGATGCCAGCACCACCACCCGTGCCGGCGCACTCGGGGGCACATGGAGCGGTTCGGCCACAAGCACAGAGCCTAGTGGCAGCTACTCGCCGGACTCGCGGTCGGTCGCGCTCGGCTCCGCGTCGTCGGGCGGCGGGGCGCCGACGTCGTCGCCCAGCGATGCGTCGTCGTCGCTGACCGGTGCGCCAGGCCCGTCGACGTCGTCGTGGTCGGGAGGTCCGACCGGCGGCTCGTCGTCGGCGTCGGCGTCCGGCTCTTCAAAGACCTCGGCAAAGTCCGCCGGTTCTTCCGCGGCGGCCGGCGCGGGCCTGGGCCGGCGGGGCCGGGCCCTGACGCCGCCGCTCATCACCAGCGTGATGCCGCCGACGACCGAGAACCAGAAGAACACCCCGATCAACAAGGCGCCCTGGTCGACGCCGACATCGCCGAAGTTGCCCAGCCGCCCGCTGCCGCCGTATGCGAGCAGGCACATCGCCAACGCGCCGACGGCCGACGCGACCAGGAGCTTGCCCATCGCCGGGATCAGCGGCAGCGCGCGACGGGCGCATTGCTGCCCGACCACCACCCCGGACGAGGCGCCGATGATGAGCAGGGCGACCCACACCGGCCCGAGCGGCGGCCTGGGGGCCGCGGCCAGGATCGGCAGCGCCGGGATGTCGCCCCCGAAGACGGTGAACGAACTGAACGTCGCGAAGCCGAGGTGAGCGCTGGACCCGACCGCCATCGCTGACGTGCCGACGATGACGTTCGGCGCGTACAACATCGACAGCACGGTGAGGCTGAACTGGCCGAATATCGATTCGGTGATCCCGTAGAGGTCCTGCATCGTCGCCCAATGCACCACCAGCGAGGCGGCGGTGACCAAGCCGGAGAGCCCGAATAACGCCAGCACGCCGGCGGACGCGGCGCGCAGGGCGTCGCCCAGCCACAGCGGCAGCGGCGACGCCGCCAAGGCCCGTCGTCCCACCCGCGACCACACGCCGAACGCGGCACCGATGGCGTGCACCACCAGAACGCTGGCGAACGCGCGCAGGGCGCTGGGCGTTTGCAGCTCGGTGATCACCGACGACGCGTCGTGGATGACCGCCAAGGCGATCGCGGCGATCAGCAGGGGACCCCCGAGGGCCGACGCGACGACCCAGCGGATCACCAGCCACGAGGAATACGGCGACGTGGCGCGGGCCGTGCTGCGCGCGGTGGCCCAGATCATCAACAGCACCGGCAGCAGCGGCATCACGCCCAGTTCGCGGCCGCCGATCGAAATCGGCACCTGGTGGACGCCGAGCCACATGCTCGCGATCGCGCCCAACGCGCCGGTCATGTCGCTGTTGGCGATCAACAACTGCAACAGCGTGACCGCGGCGATGACGACCAGGGCCACCACCGCAGGGCCGAATGCGACCCGGACAAGGTCACGAGCCTGGCGAGCGCCCGCCGGCCGGTTGTTTTCCACCCGTGTCACTCTCGGCGCACGTCCCGACTAGGCGCGGAACCGCACGGTTAGGACGGCGCTGGACCAGACGGCGACGAAGGCGGCTGCTGCTCCTGGCCGTAGGGCTGCTGGCCGGGCTGGCCGGAGTAATTGGGCGCCGAACCCTCGGAGCCCGCACCGGCCGCGGGCGGCGGGCTGAAGCTGGGGAACCCCGTCGGCGGCGTGGACGGTCCTTGCTGCGCGGCCTGCTGAGGGCCGGACTGCGGCGCGGGCTGGGCGCCGAAACCGCCCGTCTGGACGGCGGTTTGGGTCGGGGCCTGGCTGGGATAACCCCCGTACTGCGAGCCGTATCCCGGATGCTGCGGGGACTGCTGCTGGCCGGGCTGACCGTAATAGGGCTGCTGGCCGTATTGCCCGTACTGCCCGTACTGGCCGTACTGGGCGTAGGGGTCGTACTTGGGCCGCGGCGCAGGCGCCGTGATCACGCCCGCCTCCAACAACACGGCGACGACGGCGGCGATCGCCTGCAGCACGGCGCACGCCACCAGGGGCCACATCGCCCAGCCGATCGAGACGCCGGTGGGCAGGTTGATGGTCTCGGTGATGGCCAGCAACGCCCCGAGGACCGCGATGACCGCGACGATGCCGGCGTAGTTCTTGGCCTTGGGCACCAGGCTCAGGCCGGCCAGCAGTGCGGCCAGGACCGCCACGATGACCGCGGTGCCGGCGTCCCCGGCGCGTCCGCCGACGCCCGGGCCCAGGTCGGCGCCGATGGTGAACGTCGGCCCGAAGTTCAGCAGATACACCGCCAGGCCGAGCACGACCACCGCGATGTTCAGGTAGAGCGGGAGCTTGGTGGCGCCGTCGTCGTCCTTGGTGAACGACGGAGTGCCGCCTGCATAGGAGCCGCCCTGCGGCGAGGGTTGGTATCCGGGGCTACCGGGCGAGTAGGTCATTGGCTCCTCCTGTTGCTTTGCCTGTGAAGTGCCTTGCCGGGCGCGACGGTCGGGTCGCGACGCTGTGCTTGCGGGCGCGCCGTTCCATAAACGCCGTGCCCGGCGGTTGCGTTGCGACGCGATCGATCAACCACGCTAGCGCACTTCGGAACGCCCGTGCCGTGGCCACCGGCTTGGACCGCGATCCGTGCCGCGGGCCTCGCCCGGGACGGCAGGCGCGGCGGCCGCTTGCTCAGCGGAGGTAGAACACGTTCTAATTCTCCCCATGGATTACGGGCTTGTGCTTTTTACCAGTGACCGCGGCATCTCTCCGGCGTCGGCGGCGAAGCTTGCCGACGAACACGGCTTCACGACCTTTTACGTGCCAGAACACACGCACATCCCGATCAAGCGGGAGGCGGCGCACCCGACGACGGGCGACGCGTCGCTGCCCGACGACCGCTACATGCGGACGCTAGACCCATGGGTAAGTCTGGGCGCGGCGTCTGCCGTCACCTCGCGGGTGCGGCTGTCCACGGCGGTCGCGCTGCCCGTCGAACACGACCCGATCACGTTGGCGAAAAGCATTGCCACCCTCGACCACCTGTCCGGCGGACGGGTGAGCCTGGGCGTCGGGTTCGGCTGGAACACCGACGAGCTCGCCGACCACGGCGTGCCGGCCGGACGCCGCCGCACCTGCCTGCGCGAGTACCTCGAAGCGATGCGCGCGCTGTGGACCCAAGAGGAAGCCTCCTACGACGGCGAGTTCGTCAAGTTCGGCCCGAGCTGGGCCTGGCCCAAGCCCGTGCAGCCGCACATTCCGGTGCTGGTGGGTGCCGCGGGCAACGAGAAGAACTTCAAGTGGATCGCCCGCAGTGCCGACGGCTGGATCACCACGCCGCGCGACTTCGACATCGACGAGCCGGTGAAGTTGTTGCAGGACATCTGGGCGGCCGCCGGCCGCGACGGCGCCCCGCAGATCGTGGCGCTGGACTTCAAGCCGATCCCCGAGAAGCTGGCCAAGTGGGCCGAGCTGGGGGTGACCGAGGTGCTGTTCGGCCTGCCGGACAAGTCCGAGGACGAGGTCGCCGCCTACGTCGAACGGCTGGCGGGCAAGCTGGCCGCCCTGGTTTAACGCCCGGGTCCACCCCCGACGTCATTCACCCCCGCGAGACATAAACCACGGCGACCGTCCACGGCGTGTCGCCTCCGTGGTTTATGTGTCGCGCGGCCGGCGGCGGGAGTCCGACCGGGTGAGCCGGTCGGAGCCGGGACCGCCGGTCTACCCCAGCGAAGCCCGATTGCCGTTGTCGGTTGACCACACGAAGATCTCCGCACCGAGTGGGTCGCCGTCGCACATCAAAGCCACGAGATCGTCGTCGTCGGTGGTGGCCATGAATCGCGTGCGGTCCGCGGCGAGCCTGCCGACGATGATGCCGGTGCGGACCGGCCAGTCGTAGCGCACGGAGTACGTCTCGATGGTTGCCGCACCGTCCGGCTTTTTCGTGACGTCGACCTTGGGCAGCGCGGCGACCTCCTTGTTCAGCTCCGCACAGTTGTCCGCGCGCCACTCCACCGGCGTGGTCGAGTAAATACCGACCGAGTACTTGCTCATGATGCCGCCGTTGGCGCCGACGAACCCGAATTCCCCTGGCCTGTCCCGCATCTGGGCGACCGTCTCGGCGATGCCGTGCAGCGAATAGCTGTTGCCGGGGCCGCCGAAATACGGCAACCCTCCGGTGAGGGTCAGGCCGCGCGGGTCGTCGCCGTCGATGCCCAGGGCTTCGCAGATGACGAACACCGGAAACGGAAAGCAGCTGTACAGATCGAAGGTGGCGATGTCGTCGACACCGATTCCGGCTACCCGCAACGCTTCGTGCGCCGCATGGACGGCGGCCGGGCTGGCGCCCAAGTCGGCGCGGTCGAGCATCGCCTGCTCGACCATGTCCGAATGGCCGTGCAGATAAACCCAGTTGTCCTCGGCCACCCCGAGGCTCCTCGCCGCTTCCACCGACATCAGCACCGCCGCGGCGCCCTGGTTGACCTGGTCACGGGCGACGAGCAGACGCGGATACGGGTCACTGATCATCCGGTTGTCGTCGGTGATAGTGATGATCTCGTCGATCGACCGTTCGACCGGCGATGACGAAAACGGGTTCTTGGCAGCCACTTTCGACATCGGGGCGAACAGTTCGGCCATTTCGCGCCGATAGTCGGCCACCCCCCGCTTAAGGCGTGCGCGCCGGGCGTTCTCCAGCAGCCCGTACTGCACGGGTGCGCCGGTCAAGCCGTGCTGGATCGTGTATTCGTCGATATAGCTGGAGATCTGGTGGCCGCGATCCTCCAGCTGACCCTCGACGTGTTCGGTGAAGTCGGGCTTGTCATCACGGTTCGCGAAGTAACGAGCCGTCGACCCCGGCTCGGAGCCCATGATCAGCACGACGTCAGCTGCGCCGGCCGCGATCGTGTTGCCCGCCTCGGTGACCAGCTTCTGCGGGCCCTGCCCCCCGACCGGTTCGAGTACCACGCGGGCCGGGTCGCCGCCCAGCCGCTTGATCACCGAACGCGGGTAGTTGTTGGACTTACCCAGGGTCGCCGGCATAGGTCCGGAGATCTCGAACTGCCGTAGCCCGAAGACCGTGTCGACGGCCTTGGCAACGCCTCTGGCGCCGACGTCCGCGAGAGCCGCCTGCGTGGCCGCGGTCGCGAGGTCGACCGCCGACATGCCCCGATAGTCGGGGTCGTCGATGCGCTCGGTGAACTGTCCGACCCCAACGAGCACCGGAGTACGCGGATCCACCGGCATGACGAACCTCCTGGCAACTGTTAGTTCGACAGGCTAACCGATGGCCGGGGACGGAACGAAACCGCGGTCTCGATTGGAACTACAGGCTCTGCAGGATCTCCCGCGCCAGGGCCGCCGTCTCCGACGGGGTCTTGCCCACCTTGACGCCGGCGGCCTCCAGGGCTTCCTTCTTGGCGGCCGCGGTGCCCGACGAGCCGGACACGATGGCACCGGCGTGGCCCATCGTCTTGCCTTCCGGGGCGGTGAATCCCGCGACGTAGCCGACGACCGGTTTGGAGACGTTGGCCTTGATGTAGTCGGCCGCGCGCTCCTCGGCGTCGCCGCCGATCTCACCGATCATCACGATGACCTTGGTGTCGGGGTCCTTCTCGAACGCCTCGATGGCATCGATGTGCGTGGTCCCGATCACGGGGTCGCCGCCGATGCCGATCGAGGTGGTAAACCCGAAATCGCGCAGCTCGTACATCATTTGGTAGGTCAGCGTGCCCGACTTGGACACCAGGCCGACCGGGCCCGGGCCGGTGATGTTGGCCGGCGTGATACCGGCCAGCGCCTCGCCCGGCGTGATGATCCCGGGACAGTTCGGCCCGATGATGCGGGTCTTCTGCCCTTTGTCGACGTTGTAGGCCCACGCATAAGCGGTGTCCTGCACCGGAATTCCCTCGGTGATGACGACCAGCAGCGGGATCTCGGCGTCGATCGCCTCGATGATCGCGTCCTTGGCGAACTTCGGCGGCACGAAGACGACGGACACGTCGGCGCCGGTCTCCTTCATCGCTTCCGCGACGGTGGCGAACACCGGCAGCTCGACGTCCTTGCCGACCGGGTCGACGTGCGAGACGGTGGTGCCCGCCTTGCGGGCGTTCACCCCGCCCACCACCTGGGTGCCGGCCTTCAGCATCAGCGCGGTGTGCTTGGTGCCCTCGCCGCCCGTGATGCCCTGGACGATGACCTTGGAATCCTTGTTCAGGAAGATCGACATGTGTTGGCTCCCTTACTTGTTCGCCAGCTCGGCGGCTTTGTCGGCTCCGGCGTCCATCGTGTCGGCCTGGATCACCAGCGGGTGGTTGGCCTGGGCCAGGATGCGCCGGCCTTCGTCGACGTTGTTGCCGTCCAGGCGCACCACGAGCGGCTTGTTGGCCTCGTCGCCGAGCATGTTGAGTGCGGTCACGATGCCGTTGGCGACGGCGTCACACGAGGTGATGCCGCCGAACACGTTCACGAACACGCTCTTGACCTGCTTGTCGTTCAGGATGACGTCGAGGCCCGCGGCCATCACCTCGGCCGAGGCGCCACCCCCGATGTCGAGGAAGTTGGCCGGTTTGACCCCGCCGTGCTTCTCGCCGGCGTAGGCGACGACGTCGAGGGTGGACATGACCAGGCCCGCGCCGTTGCCGATGATGCCGACTGCGCCGTCCAGCTTGACGTAGTTGAGGTCGTGCTCCTTGGCCTTGAGCTCTAGCGGGTCGGTGGCGTCGCGGTCCTCGAACTCGGCGTGGCCGGGCTGACGGAAGTCGGCGTTGGCGTCCAGGGTGACCTTGCCGTCCAGCGCCAGGATCTGGTCGTCGGGGGTGCGCACCAGCGGGTTGACCTCGACCAGGGTGGCGTCCTCGGCGACGAAGAGCTCCCACAGCTTGTTGATGGTCACCGCGGCGGCGTCGAGCACCTCGGCGGGCAGGTGGCCCTTCTCGGCGATGGAACGCGCGGTCGCCAGGTCGACGCCCTTGACCGCGTCCACCGGCACCTTGGCGAGCCGCTCGGGCTTGGTGGCGGCGACCTCTTCGATTTCCATGCCGCCCTCGACCGAGCACATGGCGAGGTAGGTGCGGTTGGCCCGGTCGAGCAGGAAGGAGATGTAGTACTCCTCGGCGATGTCGCTGGCCTCGGCGACCAGCAGCTTCTTCACGACATGGCCCTTGATGTCGAGGCCGAGGATGTTCTTCGCGTGTTCGTAGGCGTCGTCGGGGGTGGCCGCGTACTTGACGCCGCCCGCCTTGCCGCGCCCGCCGACCTTCACCTGCGCCTTGACCATCACCGGAGCGCCAACCTCGGTCGCGATTTCCCTTGCGCCCTCAGCGGTGTCGGTCACCCGCCCCGGCGTGGTCGGTACGTTGTGCTTGACGAACAATTCTTTGGCTTGATACTCGAAAAGGTCCATGGACTCTCTGTCTTCGCTCGACTCAACTGCTAGGCCTCTTGATGGGCGGTGCCGCGATCGGCAACTCGCACGGACGAACTGTATCCACTGGCCAACCGCCCCTTTCCGGCGCGTCCGGCGATGTGGCACAGCTCACGGCTCAGCGGCGTACCCCGTTCGTGACCCAAATCACAATTTCGGCGGGATTGCTCGTCGAGGTTGCCAGTTCCGCGAGTTAGCGGATACCGTCTCAGGGTCCAGATAACGTTATGGTCACGATACGAGGACATTTCAGCTTGTCCCAGCACCGTTTTGCTCCTTCTACTGCTGAAACAGCAGGTGTGGTGAGGGTTGGTCGCGCGGCAGGCGGCCGGGGTACCGAGCCCCATCGCAACGAAGTCACCGAAATCCTCCCGCTCGACGGGTTCGATTTCGATGACCTGGATTGGCGCGACGAGGTCTGCGATCTTGGCGACCTCGACTACAGCAACGACTCCACCTTCGACAACGAGGCGCAGGTGTTGCTGGCCCCCGAGCTCGACGACCTGAACGAGGCCGACGACCCGACCCCGCTGTGGCTGGCCGCGCCCGTCACCGAGGTGCTGCCGCGGGTGGTCATCGCGCCCGCCGCCGAGCCCCGTCCCCGTCGCGTGCACACCACCGACGTCGTCGCCGTCGCCCGGCACGGCGGAGCGCACCGCAAGGAGCCGACCAGCGCGGCCCGGGGCCGCCTGCTGATCTCGGCGATGGCCGCGGGCGCGGCCGCCGCGGCTGCGCACACCGCCACCAGCCACGCCGACACGCCGAAGACCGAGGCCGTGCTGACCGCGAACGCGTCGGCGCTCACCGGCGGTTCGGCCAACAACACCATCCGCGGTGCCCAGGTCGTCGCGCTGCAGCCGGCGGCGACCGCCGCGGTGCACAACCAGGAGCTCGCCAAGGGCGTCGCGTTCGCCAACGACCGCGCTCAGCGTGAGGCACGGCTGCAGCAGCCGCTCTACGTGATGCCGACGAAGGGCATCTTCACCTCCAACTTCGGTTACCGCTGGGGAGTGCTGCACGCCGGCATCGACCTGGCCAACTCGATCGGGACGCCGATCTACGCGGTGTCCGACGGCGTGGTCATCGACTCGGGTCCCGCCGCCGGCTACGGCATGCTGGTCAAACTGCGCCACGCCGACGGCACGGTCACGCTCTACGGCCACGTCAACACCACGCTGGTCAGCGTCGGCCAGCGCGTAATGGCCGGCGACCAGATCGCCACCATGGGCAACCGGGGTAACTCCACCGGCCCTCACCTGCATTTCGAGGTGCTCCAGGGGGGCACCGAACGAATCGATCCCGTCCCATGGCTGGCTAAGCGGGGTCTTATGGTCGGTAACTACGCTGGTTGAGGTGACCGCGCCCGATCAGCCACCTCCCGGTCCGCCATCGCCCGAATCCGCGTCGCCGTCGGACCCGAAGACCCGCATCATCCGCCGGGCACCCACCGGACCCGTCCCCATAGCGCCGGAAACCCCGACCACGCACATCGCCGCACAACCACCGCCCTACCAGGGCCCGTCTCGCGCGGGGCTGCCAGGCACGCCGGGTGCGCCGGCCGATGGGCCGAGCGACCGGACGGCCGTCGCCGCCTGCGCCGTCAGCATCGTCAGCGGGTGGGCCACGTCGGTGGTGGCGACCGACCTGGTCGCCGGCTGGTGGCGGTCCGACCGGCTCTTCTGCGTCGCGGTCGCGTTCCTGGCCCTGGTGTTCGCCGTGACCACGGTCTCGGGCGTGATCATGCTGCTGCAGCACCGGCCGTTTGGGCGCTTCCTCATCGTCGTCGGCGCCGTGGTCGCCGTGCTGACGTACCTGGGCGTGTTCATCGCCGGTGCCCGCGTGGCGTGGATCGTGCACCTGCTGCCGTTGCTACCGATCGCCAGCGTGGTGCTGGCGATGCACCCGCGCACCAAACGCTGGTTGGAGGCCTGACCCGCCGGCCTGATGGCCGGGTCGTCGCGACCGCAGGGTGATCACCCGGTTCACCGCGGCCCGACCAATAAGCGACTTCGGAATCCGATATCACCCGCGATATCAAATTCCCCGATCACCTCACGGTCGGCACGCCTTCCGACGGCCGGGAGGTTGCGACTAGAGCTTGCTGATCGGCGCGTGGTTGTGCATGAGCTTGACCCGGCCCGCGCTGCCGAAGTCGATGAGCGACATGGCCGATTCGCCGACGCCGGACACCTCCTCGACGCGCCCGAGCCCGTACTTGTCATGGGTCACCCGGTCACCGGGCTCGAGCACCAGCAACGGCCGCTTGCCCGCACCCGAGCGGGTCGGCGCCGCGCGCGGGGTGCCGAACCGGCCGGCACCGCTCACCGGCGCGCTGAACGACGACGCCGGCGCGGTGCGCCGCCACTCGATGAGTTCCTGCGGAACCTCGCGCAGGAAGCGCGATTCCGGGTTCAGCATCGGCTGCCCCCAGGAGGATCGGACGATGGCCCTGCTCAGGTACAGCCGCTGACGGGCGCGGGTGATGCCGACATAGGCCAGCCGCCGCTCCTCGGACAGCTCGGTCGGGTCGTCCAGCGCCCGCATGTGCGGGAACATGCCGTCCTCCCAGCCGGTGACGAACACCACGGGGAATTCCAGCCCCTTGGCGGTGTGCAGTGTCATCAGGGTGACCATGCCGGCGCCGTCGTCGGGAATCTCGTCGCTGTCGGAAACCAGGGAGACCCGTTCCAGGAACTCCGCGAGCACACCGGTGTCCGGCACGTCCTCGTCGTCCGGGGCCTCCAACGACTCGTCCAGCGCGGCGGCGTTGGCCCGGTCGGTGCTGAATTCGTGTGCCACGCTGACGAGTTCGTTGAGGTTGTCCAACCTGGCCAGGTCCTGCGGATCGGTGGAGGACTCCAGCTCGCGGCGGTAGCCGGTACGTTCGAGGACCGACTCGACCAGATCACCGAGATCCTCGTCCAGTCGGCCCCTGAGCTCGTCGAGCAGCTCGACGAAGCCCGCGATTGCCTTCTCCGCACGCGAATTGAGCATCGGCACTCTGCCTTCGGCGGCCGCCACCAACGCGTCGTTGAAACTCGCGCCGGTGTTCTCGGCGTAGACGGCCACGCAGGCCTCGGCGCGATCACCGATGCCCCGACGCGGGGTGTTGAGGATCCGCCGCATGCTGACCGCATCACCCGGGTTGTCCAGCACCCGCAGATAGGCGACGATGTCACGGATTTCCTTGCGCTCGTAAAAGCGCACTCCCCCAACGACTTTGTAGGGAATCCCAGCGCGAATGAACACCTCTTCGAACGACCGCGAGGAGTTGTTGGTGCGATAGAACACGGCCACGTCGTTGTAGGTGATTTCGCCGCGGTCGGCGAGCGCATCGATTTCCTCGGCGACGAACCTCGCCTCGTCGTGCTCGTTGTCCGCCACGTAGCCGACGATCAGCTCGCCGGCACCGGCGTCGGTCCAGAGCCGTTTCTCGCGGCGGCCGGAGTTGCGGGCGATCACCGAGTTCGCCGCCGACAGGATGTTCTGCGTCGAGCGGTAATTCTGTTCCAGCAGAATGGTTGTCGCGTCCGGGTAGTCGCGCTCGAAGTCCTCGATGTTGCGAATTGTGGCGCCGCGGAACGCGTAGATCGACTGGTCGGCGTCACCCACCACGCACAATTCCGCAGGCGGAACGTCGTCGGGCGATTCTTCTGTGGCGTCGTGGCCGACCAGTTCCCGAACCAGCACGTACTGGGCGTGATTGGTGTCCTGGTACTCGTCGACCAGGACATGACGGAACCGCCGCCGGTAATGCTGGGCGATCTGCGGGAAGGCCCGCAGCACCGCGACGGTCTCGCCGATCAGGTCGTCGAAGTCCAGGGCGTTGGCCGCGCGCAGCCGCCGCTGGTATTCGCCGTATACGGAGGCCACGGTGCGAACGAGGTCATCGGAATCGTCCGTCAGCTTGGCCACCGCCTCGGCGGGGTCGATCAGCTCGTTCTTCAGATTGGAGATGGCGTTGGCCAACAGCCGCGGCGAGTAGCGCTTGATGTCGAGCCCCATGTCGCGCCCGATCATCTGCAGCAGGCGGCGGGAGTCGTCGGCGTCGTAGATCGAGAAGTTGGAATTGAGGCCGTCGATCAGGGACGCCTGGTTGCGCAGGATTCGCACGCACGTCGAGTGGAAGGTGGACACCCACATGGCGCGGGCCCGGTTGCCCACCAGCCGCACCACGCGTTCGCGCATCTCGGCCGCCGCCTTGTTGGTGAACGTGATGGCCAGGATCTGGCCCACCCCGACACCGCGCGCCGCGATCAGGTAGGCGATGCGGCGCGTCAACACCGCAGTCTTGCCCGAACCGGCCCCCGCGACGATCAGCAGCGGCGAGCCCTCGTGCACCACCGCCTGGCGCTGTTGCGGGTTGAGGCCTTCGAGTAGCTGATCTGCCTCGGAGGCCAGATTGGCATCGGTTACATACACACTCATGTTGGTCCAAACTTACCGCCGCCCACCGACGCAACACGTCCAGGCGTCAGATCAGGCTAGTCCCTCCGACGCCCCGCACCGGCCAAATCCACGCCGACACAATGGGAGTTTCGCAATCCGATAAGCGACCGCATTTGCGATGGAAAATAATTGCACCCACGTCTAAAAGTGGCCGATAATCGGACCGGGATTTGCGCCGGGCCAATGCCGCCAAATACGCCGTCGGCGCTCAATTTCCCCCGGCGTTAATGCAATCCACACCGGTAAGCAACCATGTCCCGGTGCGCCGGCTCAACCGAGTCCGGCTCGGCCACCCGGCGCGTAATGGCCAGTTCACGCCGACGTTTTTGCGCGGGAGCCGATTTTAGTGGCACACTCGTTTGGTGCTCAACGCGCAGTGCCGTCGGCAGTCCTTCACCCCGAACTGCCGCCGATTTTTCTACGGGTACCGGTTCGCGGTCCCCGTGGTCTAGCTGCTTTCGTCAGAGCCCCGTGGTCCGCTTCCTCAAGACCGGGGCTCTTCTCTTTTGTGAGGCCCGAAACAGGATGAGACCACAACCCCCACATCCCGAGAACGCGGAGTTAGCAGAGATGAAGGTTGAGACGGTGGAACCCCCACAGACGACCGACGCCGAAGAGTTGAGCATCGACGACTTGCGCCACGAGATCGACCGGTTGGACGCCGAGATCCTGGCCGCGGTGAAGCGGCGCACCGAGGTGTCCCAGGCGATCGGCAAGGTCCGGATGGCATCCGGCGGCACGCGGCTGGTGCACAGCCGCGAGATGAAGGTCATCGAGCGCTACAGCGAGCTCGGTCCCGACGGCAAGGACCTCGCGATCCTGCTGCTGCGGTTGGGCAGGGGCCGGCTGGGTCACTGAGGTCACCAGTCACGCCTGGCTGGGTCGCCGCGCATCCGCGTTGCGCCACGGTGACGGCCCGCCGCGCCCGGCTACACCGCGCTTGCGACCGTCACCAAACCCACGGTGACGGCCCGCCGCGCCCGGCTACACCGCGCTTGCGACCGTCACCAAACCCACGGTGACGGCCCGCCGCGCCCGGCTACACCGCGCTTGCGACCGTCACCAAACCCACGGTGACGGCCCGCCGCGCCCGGCTACACCGCGCTTGCGACCGTCACCAAACCCACGGTGACGGCCCGCCGCGCCCGGCTACACCGCGCTTGCGACCGTCACCAAACCCACGGTGACGGCCCGCCGCGCCCGGCTACACCGCGCTTGCGACCGTCACTAGGGTCGGAGTATGACCTCCGCGCAAAGCCTCCCCGACATCACCGCCACCCCAGCGTGGGACGCCCTGCGCAGGCATCACGAACAGATCGGCGCGACGCATCTGCGCCAGTTCTTCGACGAGGATCCCGACCGAGGCTGCGAACTCACCGTCTCGGTCGGTGACCTCTACATCGACTACAGCAAACACCGCATCACCCGAGAAACGCTGCGGCTGCTCATCGATTTGGCGCGCGCCGCTAACCTCGAGGAGCGTCGTGACCAGATGTTCGCGGGCGTGCACATCAACGTCTCGGAGGACCGGGCGGTCTTGCACACCGCGCTGCGGCTGCCCCGCGACGCCGAGCTGATCGTCGACGGCCACAACGTCGTCGAGGACGTGCACGCCGTGCTGGACCGGATGGGTGACTTCACCGACCGGTTACGCAGCGGTGAATGGACCGGGGCCACCGGACAAAGAATCAGCACCGTGGTCAACATCGGCATCGGTGGGTCGGACCTGGGCCCGGTGATGGTGTATCAGGCGCTGCGTCATTACGCCGACGCAGGGATTTCGGCCCGCTTCGTCTCCAACGTCGACCCCGCCGACCTCATCGCCACCCTGGCCGACTTAGACCCTGCCACAACGCTTTTCATCGTCGCATCGAAAACGTTCTCGACGTTGGAGACCCTCACCAACGCGACCGCCGCGCGCCGCTGGCTGACCGACGCGCTCGGCGACGCCGCGGTGTCCAAGCATTTCGTGGCGGTCTCCACCAACAAACGCCTGGTCGACGACTTCGGCATCAACACCGACAACATGTTCGGCTTCTGGGATTGGGTCGGCGGACGGTACTCGGTCGACTCGGCGATCGGCCTGTCGGTGATGGCGGCGATCGGCAAGGAGGCGTTCGCCGATTTCCTGTCCGGATTCCACATCGTGGACCGGCATTTCAAGACCGCCCCGCTGGAGTCCAACGCGCCGGCGCTGCTGGGACTGATCGGGCTGTGGTACTCCAACTTCATGGGAGCTCAGTCGCGCGCGGTGCTGCCGTATTCCAACGATCTGTCCCGCTTCGCCGCCTATCTGCAACAGCTGACCATGGAATCCAACGGCAAGTCGACGCGCGCGGACGGCACCCCGGTCACCACCGATACCGGCGAAATCTTCTGGGGCGAACCGGGAACCAACGGCCAGCACGCCTTCTATCAGTTGCTGCACCAGGGCACCCGGCTGGTGCCGGCCGACTTCATCGGCTTCAGCCAGCCCCTCGACGACCTGCCCACGGTCGAGGGCACCGGAAGCATGCACGACTTGCTGATGAGCAACTTCTTCGCCCAGACCCAGGTGCTCGCGTTCGGAAAGACGGCCGAGGAGATCGCCGCCGAAGGCACGCCGGCCGACATCGTGCCGCACAAGGTGATGCCCGGCAACCGGCCGTCGACCTCGATCCTGGCCGACCGGCTCACGCCGTCGGTGCTGGGCCAGCTGATCGCCCTCTACGAGCATCAGGTCTTCACCGAGGGCGTCGTCTGGGGCATCGACTCGTTCGACCAGTGGGGGGTGGAGCTGGGCAAGACCCAGGCCAAGGCGCTGCTGCCGGTGATCACGTCGGACGGCTCGCCGGACCCCCAGTCCGACAGCTCGACCGACGCGCTGGTGCGCCGCTACCGGACCGAACGCGGGCGCACCAGCTAGTCAGCCCGTGCGGCTCATGACGTCGGAGCCCAATCGCCGTACAAAGGTACGCAAACGTTCCACCGTCGCGGTCTGCGGCTCGCTCAGGTGCAACTGCAGCAGTTCGCGTCCGGCCGCGTGCAGGATCCGCGCGGTGTACTCCGGGTCGTGCACGTGAGGATTGATGCGCAGCAATTCGGTGACGAAGAACTCCAGCACGACGGCCTGCGATTGCGCCAGCCGCGTATACAACTCCGGCGGAGCGCCCTGCGGCGGAAACAGGAACAGCCGCCACGTCGCCGGATGGGCGTCGACCGCGGCCAGCACCCCGTCGAACGCGACGACCAGCGACTGGTCCCCGGCGACGGCATCCAATCCCGAGACCGCCTCGGCGAATTGGGCGCCGGCCCGCGCCGCCTCACGGTCGATCAGTGCGACGAAGAGTCCCGCCGGGTCGCCGAACAGCTGATAGATCAACGACCGATTGATGCCGGCGGCCCCGGCGATGCGGTTGGGCGTGGCCGCGTGGAAACCCTCGGCGTCGACGATCGCGTGAGTGACGTCGAGGATCTGCTCGCGCCGGCCCTCGCCGGTCATGCGCCGCTTCGGGCTGCCCGCACTCATGCTTGACAGCATAACTAACAACTTGTGAGTATTGCTCACGAACTGTTAGTTAATCGGAGGCAGCGATGGTCACGTACTACCCCGAGCTCGCCGCGCGAGTGCGCAGCCAGCGCGATTTGCAGCCCGACCTGTATGGAGACTTCGACTTCGACCGGCGGCCGGACCGTCTGGCCACGGAACCGAACGTCGACTCGGCCCTGCCCGCCTGGATCGCCGACCGCGCACCGATTCTGCAAGACGACCGCGTGGTCGAGTTGATGAGCACGGCGACCCTGCTCGGCGACGTCGTCGCCGATCCCTATGCGGCACTGATGACTTCGCGCAGCGTCGCCCAGCTGATCGACATGCTCAAGACGGCCTGCCGAGAGGGAATCGAGTCGGTGCCCGACGCGCCCCCCGAACTGGTTTCGTTCATCGCCGCCATGGAGGCGACCCCGGAGTGGATCGACTTCGATCTGGTCCGGGAGGGCGCCCGCCACGAGCGGATTCCCGCAGCGCTGCTGGCACCCTTCATCACGCGCGGGGCCTTCATCGCGACCTTCACCAACACCTACGCCGCGCTGCCGATGGCCCTCACCGGCGCACTCTCGGGTAAGCGGGCCGCGCGCCGGGTGAACGAGACCGCCAGTTTCTTCGCCGTCACCACCCTCCCCGGTGCGCTGGATCGATTCGGCCCCGGTTTCGAGGCGGCCGCCATGGTCCGGCTGATGCACTCCATGGTCCGCTACAACGCCCTGAAGAAATCCGACAAGTGGGATGCCGCCGTATACGGCATGCCCGTGCCGCAGGTCGACCAGATGCCGGCCGGCATGATCGGCCAGTACCTGCTGGCCCGTAAGGCGCGCCAACAGGGCCGGACGGAGTTCACCCCCGAGGAGCGCGCGGTCGTCGAATTCGCCAGGTACCGCTGCTTTTTGCTCGGCCTACCGGAAGAACTGCTGCCCTCTGAACCGGCCGACATCGTCCACGTGATGCACGCGCGCTCGGCACTGCTGCGCGACGGGTTCGACAGCATCTGCCAAGAACTCGTCCGCGGCACGATGGCGGCCTACTTGCGCCCCGACACCACGCTGTTCGACCGTTGCGCGGAGGCGGTCGAAAAGAGTTTCAGCAAGCTCACTTTCGTTCGCACCTTCTGCAACGGGAATCGTGAGGTCGCCGAGGCGATGGGTGTCTCGATGGGGCCGACGGACCTCGTGCGCGTCGCCCTCACCGCGCCCTTCATCATCGGACGTTTTACCGCAGTGAGCCACGCCAGCCGCGTCCCCGTGCTCAGGGACATCACCGACGCGTACGTGATCGGGCTCCTCAAGCTACGGCTGGCAACCTACGGCAAGCCCGAATTCACGAGCGACGCAGAGCATTACACGCCGGTGCCGCACTGATTCAGGCGAACCACTTGGTGAGCGGGGGCGGCAGCACCCGCATCACCTGCACCAGCGGCGCCCACGGCCACCACGGCACCGCCGCCCGGCCGGGCTCGCGCTCCATGGCGGTGACGAGAGCGTTCACGCCAGTCTCGTTGTCCACCATCAACATCGTGCTGTTCGACTTGGCCGTCATCTCCGACTCGATGTAGCCGGGCTCGATGACCGAAACCTTGATGGGGCCCTTGGCGTATTCGGCGCGCAGGGATTCCCCCAGCGAGCTCAAGCCGGCCTTGCTCGCCGCGTAGGCGGCCTTGACGCCCGGCACGCCCTTGTTGCCGAGCACCGACGAGATGAGAACCAGATGTCCCGAACCGGCCTTGTTGAACATCTCCAGCGCGGTCTCGATCTGCACCAGCGCGGCAACCAGGTTGGTCTCGAGGGTCGCCTTGTTGGCCCACAGCTTGCCCGAGCCGAGTTTCGCGCCCTTGCCGATGCCCGCGTTGACGATGACACGATCGACGCCGCCGAGCTCGTCGCTGAGTTCACCGAAGACCTTCGGCACCTGCTCGTGGTCATTGACGTCCAGCGCCGCCACGGCGATCTTGATGCCCGGATACTGTTGGGAAAGTTCGGCTTTCAGCTCGTCGAGCCGGTCGGTGCGCCGGGCGCACAGCGCCAGGTCGCGGCCCTTCGCGGCGAACGCCCGCGCCATGCCGGCGCCCAGGCCGGAGCTGGCACCCGTGATGAGGATCTTCTGACGAGTCATCCGGGCAGCATATCGACAGGTGTCAAGTCGCGGGTCGCCGCCTACTTGAGCAGCCGCGACATCCGCCGGTCGGCCAGCACCTTGCCGCCGGTCTGGCACGTCGGGCAGTATTGAAAAGACTTGTCCGCGAAGGAGACTTCGCGCACGGTGTCCCCGCACACCGGGCAGGGCAGGCCGGTGCGGGCGTGCACCCGCAGTCCGGAGCGCTTCTCCCCCTTGAGCGTGGCCGCGCCCTGGCCTACGGAGCGGCTCACCGCATCGCGCAGGACCGACACCATCGCGTCGTGCAGGGCGGTGAGCTGCTCATCGGTCAGCTTGCCGGCGGTGGCGAACGGGGAAATCTTGGCAACGTGCAGGATTTCGTCGCTGTAGGCGTTGCCGATGCCGGCGATCACCTTCTGGTCGGTGATGACCGTCTTGATCCGGCCGGTGTTGCCGGCCAACAGGCCGGCGAGATCGTCGACGGTCAGCTCCAGCGCGTCGGGTCCGAGGGCGGCGATGCCGGGGACGGACTGCGGATCACCGACGAGCCACACGGCCAGACGCTTCTGGGTGCCGGCCTCGGTGAGGTCGAAGCCGGGCGCATCGCCGGGCGTGCCGAGGTGCACGCGCAAGGCGATCGGGCCCTTGCCCGGCCGCAGCGGCGCCGCGGCCAGCTTGTCCGACCACCGCAACCACCCCGCCCGCGACAGGTGGGTGATCAAGGACAGCTCTCCCGCCTGCAGCCCCAGGTACTTGCCCCAGCGGTGGGCCCCGGTCACGGCTTGGCCGTGCAGCGCGCCCAGCGGCGGATCGAACGTTTTCAGCACGGAGAGCGCGCCGACATCGACGCGGCCGATCGTCAGGCCGACGGCATGGCGGCGCAGATGGTCGGCCAGGGCTTCGACCTCGGGCAGTTCCGGCACGCCCTTCAGTCTGCCGGTCTGAGTAAATAGGTGTCCATGATCCAGCCGTGCCGCGCGCGGGCGTCGGCGCGCAGCGACACGATCCGCGCCGCGACCTCGCCGACGGTGCCGGCCGCCAGCAGCTCGTCGGCGGTGCCCAGATAGGCGCCCCACCAGATGCGGGTGTCGGGCGGGCACGCCTGGAAGGAGCATTCGGCGTCGAGCATGACGACCGCCGATCCGGTCAACCCGTGCGCGCGCAGCTGCCGACCGGTGGTGATGAGCACCGGTTCCCCGACCTCGTTGAGTGGGATGCGATGCCGGGCGGTCAGCGCCTGCACCGCGGTGATGCCCGGAATCACATCGAAGGTGAACTCGAGCTCGGTGGCCACCGCCTCCAGGATGCGCAGGGTGCTGTCGTAGAGCGACGGGTCCCCCCAGGCCAGGAAGGCGCCGACACCGTCGGGTCCCAGCTCGGCGGCGATCGCGTCGGCCCAGACCCGCGCCCGCGCGGCGTGCCAGTCCGAGACGGCCTCGCGATAGTCGGAGCCGGCCGCGCGTTTGGGGTCGGGCAGCTCGACGAAGCGGTAGCCGGGCCCGCGGATGAACCGGGAGCAGATCTCCCGTCGCAGCGCCACCAGGTCGCTTTTCGCCTCGCCCTTGTCCATCGCGAAGAACACCTGGGTGTCGTTGAGCGCCTCGATCGCCTGGACGGTCACGTAGTCGGGGTCGCCGGCGCCGATGCCGATGACGTGGATATGCCGGCCCAAGAAACCCTCCTCGTCTCTTGCATCAGACTGCCGAATCGAAACCTGAAGGGCCTAGTCGGGGCCAAAAGTACCCAGTACCATGGGTACCGTCTGAAGCACCCAATGAAGGGACGCCAGCGCATGACAACTGCGGTGAAGCCAGGCGGGCCGAGTCGTGAAGAGTTTTCGGAGCGCCTGCTGAGGGGCTCGGTCAAAAAGTCCTACGAGCCGGTCGTTGACATCGACTGGGACGCCCCGCTGGATCCGGACAAGTTCTACCTGCCGCCGCGCCTGGTGTCGCTGTACGGCACGCCGATGTGGGACGAGATGACCCGCGAGCAACAAATCGAGCTCTCGCGCCAGGAGTTGGTCAACACGCTGTCGGCCGGGATCTGGTTCGAGAACATGCTCAATCAGTCGCTGCTGCGAACGATCCTGCACGAGGACCCCACCAGCAAGTCGACCCACTACAAGCTGACCGAGTTGGGCGACGAGACCCGCCACATGGTCATGTTCGGCAAGGCCATCGAGCGTATCGGCGCAAAGCCGGTGCGGCCGCGGCTGTTTCACCGGATGATCATCAACGCGCTTCCGCTGGCGTTTCAGCGCGGCTCGATGCTGTGGGTGGCCGCGCTGATCGGTGAAGAAATCTTCGATTCGCTGCAGCGGCAGATGATGGACGACCCGGAGCTGCAGCCAATCATCCAGCGCCTCATGCGGATTCACGTCACCGAGGAGGCGCGCCACATCCAGTTCGCCCGCGACGGCGCCCGTAAACGCGTGGCCGAAATGCCCCGGATCAACCGCTGGTTCATGGCCAACATCAACGGGCTGGGCGGCTACTTCTTCAACTACCTGTTCAGCAATCCGATCCCGTACGCGCGCACGGGTCTGGACCCGAGGCGGGCGCGACACATCGCGCGCACCAGCCCGCACCGCCGCGAGATGCAGGTGGCCGGATTCGCCCCGCTGGCGGGGTTCCTGAGCGAGGTGGGCCTGCTCGGCCCGATCGCGCGCCGCGGCTGGAAGCGCAGCAGGTTTCTGTGACGCGGCCGGGCGGCCTCGCTGACTCCCGCCACCCCGTAGCCGTCCTCGGCCCGCGCGCCGACGCTCCCACTGCGTTGGCGGCCGCGGGCGTCACAGACTTCGTCGTCCTCGACGAGCACGTCGCGCGGGTCCAGTCGGTGTTCGACGACGCGACAGACACCTGGCTGTTGACGACGGCCGACGGCGAGGCCGCGCGGGCGCGGGCCGTCATCACCGCCGAGCCGCCGTTCGTCCCCTGGCTGCCGGACATCGCGGGCCGCGACGCCTTCCCGGGACAGTCATTTCACGCGGCGACGTGGGCACCCGAGTTCGATCCGTACGGCAAGCGCATCGCCATCGTCGGCACGGACGCGAGCGCCGGCCACCAGATCGGCCGGCTGACCCGGGCGGCCGCGTCGGTCACCGTCTTCGCCCACTCGCCGCGCAGGGTCGTCACCGAGGTACCGCTGTGGTCCACCCGCGCCAAACGCCGGCTGCGGCACCCACTCCGGCCGGCCGACGCCCATCGCCCTTCGGTCGCAAGGTCGCCGATAGCGGCGGTCACCGAGTCGGGCATCCGCACCCGCGACGGCGCCGACCATCACGTCGACGCCATCATCTACGGCACCGGATTCTCCATTCCCGAGGAGTCGGCCGATCAAGCGTTCGTCGGCGCCGGCGGTCTGACCATCCGGCAGGCCTGGCACGACGGGATGGAGCCGTTCTACGGTGTGGCGGTTCGCGGCTTTCCCAACTACTTCTTCATCACCGGGCCCGACACCGGCGCGCAGGCGCGCTACATCGCCGAGTGCCTGCGCCTGATGGAGCGCACGTCCAGCAGCCGCATAGAAGTGCGCGCCAGCAGCCTGCGGGTGTTCAACGAGCGCGCACAGCTGTCGCCCGACCAGGCCCCGCCGGTCGCCTCCGCCTTCGACCTGTCGGCCGGCGCACCGGAGCGCGACGACACCTATGACGGCGCCGCGACGCTGGAGATCGCCGGCGTCCGCCATCCGGTCCGGGTCCGGCTCACCGGACACCTCGACCCGATCGACGGCCGCTACCACTGGCAGGGGACGGTGTCCGCATCGCCGTCGCAGCCGCTGCCCGACGAGGCGCTCGGGCAAGCACGGACCGCGACGTTGACCGTGGGCCGGCGCAGCGCCGCCGCCCGCATCGTGGAACGGACGCCGTGGGGCACGCACTCGGTCGCCGGGGTTGGCGCCCCGCCGTACGCGTCGCGCTGACCCACCCACCTTTCCCGCCCGACCCACGGTTTCTCCGGCCTCGTCATTGCGTTTGGCGGAACGCAGAAGGTGGTAGTCCCGGGGGATGCGCGTGCTGCGCAGCGAAAACGAACAATGTGTTCGGCGCGGTAGAGGCAGGGGCCTCGCACGGGTGGGGACGGGCACGCGCCTCACTCACACCGCGCTCCCCGCCGCGCGCGTTTTCAATGTCACGCCCGTGGGCTGCGCTTTCCGGTGGCGTCCGGCGCGCTTGCCCCCAATTAGACTTTTGCCGCTGAGGGCGGATACTCAAGCAGTTGGCCCGGGTGTGATTCGAGGAGCAGGGATGGAACCGGACGACGCGACGCAGCCGGGCGTCCGGGCGCCTCGACACCAGAGGCCCCCGCAGGGAAAGGGGTTGCTGTGGTGAGCTCGGTAGCTGAGTCCCCCAGCTCGCTGGCCGTCGCGACGCGGACCGATCAGTCGGCGACCGTCCTGACCGTGGACGGTGTCCTCGACGCCACCAACTCCGCGACGCTCCGCGAACACATCCTGCAGGCCACGCTGGATGAGCCGGCTGCCGTCATCGTCAACATCTCCGCGCTCAAGGTGCTCGCCGAATTGGCGTGGTCCACCTTCATCGGCGCGCACTGGCAGGTCCGCAGCAATCCGGATGTTCCGATCGTGTTGGTCTGCGCGCACCGCGGAACGCGCGAGGCCATCTCCCGCAGCGGCGTCGCCTACTTCATGCCGGTGTACTCGACCGAAAAGGCGGCGCTGAAGGCGCTCGGCCAGCAGAGCCGGCGCGCCGTGCGTCGCGCCGACGCTCAGCTGCCCGCCGACCTGACCAGCCTGCGCGAGTCGCGCCGCCTGGTCCGCGAATGGCTCACCACCTGGTCCCAATCCACGCTCATTCCGGTCGCCCTGGTGGTGGTCAACGTGTTCGTCGAGAACGTCCTCGAACACACCCCGAGCGTTCCCGTGATGCGGCTCGAGAGCCACGGGCCGACGGCGACCATCGCAGTGTCCGACAGCAGCCATGCCCCGGCCGTTCGGCTGCCGTCGCCGACGACCGGGATCGACGTCTCCGGCCTGGCGATCGTCGAAGCGCTGTCACGCGCGTGGGGCAGCACGCCCACCGCAAGCGGCAAGACGGTCTGGGCGGTCATCGGCCCCGAAAACCAGCTCTGACGCCTTATTGTGCTGGGAACCCGGCCGCGGGTAGAACTAGAACACGTTCTAATCTCGTGTGACGACCGGTTTCCAGGAAGGCAGATGACGTGCGGTTCACCTACGCGGAGGCGATGACCGACCACAGGTACTACATCCCGCTGGCCCAGGCGGCCGAGGCGGCCGGGTACCACGCGATGACGATCGCTGACAGCATTGCCTACCCCTTCGAGTCGGATTCGAAGTACCCGTACACCCCCGACGGCGATCGCGAGTTCCTGGACGGCAAGGAGTTCATCGAAACCTTCGTGCTGACAGCGGCGTTGGGTGCGGTGACGACGAAGCTGCACTTCAACTTCTTCGTGCTCAAGCTGCCCATCCGGCCGCCTGCGCTGGTGGCCAAGCAGATCGGTTCGCTGGCCGCGCTGACCAACAACCGGGTGGGCTTCGGTGTCGGCACCAGCCCATGGCCGGAGGACTACGAACTGCTGGGCGTCCCATTCGCCAAACGCGGCAAGCGCATGGACGAATGCATCGAGATCATCCAGGGCCTGACCACCGGCGACTACTTCGAGTTCCACGGCGAGTTCTATGACATCCCGAAGACGAAGATGACGCCGGCTCCCACCCAGCCGATCCCGATCCTGATCGGCGGGCACGCCGACGCGGCCCTGCGCCGCGCGGCCCGCCTGGACGGCTGGATGCACGGGGGCGGTGACCCGGAGGAACTCGACGGGCTCATCGCCAAGCTCAAGCGGTATCGCGAAGAGGCGGGTAAGACGGGGCCGTTCCAGATTCACGTCATCTCGGCCGACGCCTACACCGTCGACGGGATCAAACGCCTCGAGGACAAAGGCGTCACCGACGCCATCGTCGGCTTTCGCATCCCCTACATCAAGGGCAAGGACACCGAGCCGCTGGAGAACAAGATCCGCAACCTCGAGATGTTCGCCGAAAACGTCATCGCGAAGGTCTAGCCCTCACAGCGGATCCCACTTCGGCGCCCGCTTCTCCATGTGGGCGGTGGCCGCCTCGACGGGGTTGTTGGTGAAGCCGCTGAGGATCTGGGTGCGGTTCTCGATCTCGATGGCGTGCCGCAGGCTGGGCGCGTCCAGCGCCGCGTTGAGGCCGATCTTGGTTTGCCACACGCCGTAGGCGTTGTTCTCCGTGATCGAGCGGGCCACCCGCAGCGCGGCCGGCATCAGGTCGTCGGGGGCCACCACCTCGTGCACCAGATGGATGCGGTAGGCCTCGGCCGCGTCGATGATGCGGCCGGAGAGCATCAGTTCGCGCGCCACGCCTGCGCCGACGATTTTCGGCAGCAGGTAACTGGTGCCCATGTCCATCGACGAGAAGCCCGCCTTGATGAACGCGGACCCGAACCGGGCGTGCTCGGACGCGACCCGGACGTCGGACACCAGCGTGAACGCCAACCCTCCCCCGACCGCCACGCCGTTGACGGCGGCAATCACCGGAATGGGCAGCTCGTAGATCCGGGTGAACAGGTCGGCCAGGCGAACCTGGGAGTCGTAGTTGACCTTGAAGGGCGGGGTCGTCGGTTTGGGCTTGGTCCACGGTTCACCGGTGCCGCTCAGATCCGCCCCGGCGCAGAATCCGCGTCCGGCGCCGGTCAGGATCGCGGCCCTGAACTCGCCGCCACCGAGCTGGTCAAGGGCGTGGTGCACGCCGTCGATCAGCGATCCGTCGATGGCGTTGAGGCGCTCGGGGCGGTTCAGCGTGATACGGGCGATGTCGTCTTCGAGGGTTTCGAATTCCACTGCGGGCATAGGGGGAACCGTAGGCGACGCCAGTGTTCACCGGCGGGGCATACCGTGGTTTGGCCGCCACAACTGAAGGAGAAGCCATGGCACGAACCGAGGGTGACAGCTGGGACCTGGCCAACAGCGTGGGAGCGACGGCCACCATGGTCGCCGCCGCCCGGGCCGCCGCAAGCAAGCGTCCGCAGCCGGTCATCACGGACGACTTCGCCGAGCCGCTGGTGCGTGCCGTGGGATTGGAGGTGTTCACCCGGCTCGCCAGCGGCGAGCTCGATCCCGATGAGCTCGAGCAGAGCGTCGGCTTTCACCGGATGGTCGACACGTTCGCCGCCCGCGCCCGGTATTTCGACGACTATTTCGCCGCGGCGGGGCAGGCCGGGCTGCTCCAGGTGGTGATCCTGGCGTCAGGGCTCGACGCGCGCGCCTACCGGCTGCGCTGGCCGATCGGGACGACGGTGTACGAAATCGATCAGCCCGAGGTGATCGCGTTCAAGGCGGCGACGATGTCGGAGATCGGGGCGGCGCCGACCGCCAAGCTTCGCGACGTCGGGATCGACCTGCGCGACGATTGGCCGGCCGCGCTGCAGGAGCAGGGCTTCGATCCGGCCCATCCCACGGCATGGCTCGCCGAGGGCGTGCTGATCGGGTGGCTCCCGCCGGACGCCGAGATCCGGCTGCTGGACTCCATCATCCCGCTGTCCGCCGAGGGCAGCCGGTTCGCCGCGGATTACGGCACCGTGACCGGCACGTCCCCGGCGGCCGAGGAACAAGCGCGGCGGATGACCGAGGGCTGGCGACGGCACGGACTCGAAATGGACCTGAGCACCTTGACGTATCCGGGCGAGCACACCGATGTCGCCGCGCATCTGCATGAGAACGGTTGGGAGACCACCGAATCGCGGCTCACCGATCTGTTCTCCGCGGCCGGGCTGCCGGACCTGGGGCAGGCCGCAGACCAGGTGCCGGCGACCACGATCAAATTCGTGCGGGCCGTGCGGCTTTAGCCCCGCTTGGCCAGCCATTCGGCCTGCATCACCAGCAGGGCCATGACCTCCAGCTGCGGGGTCTGCGGGTCGAGTTCGCGGTACCGCTGATAGACGTTGACGACGACGCGCTCGGCATCCAGCCAGGAGGCGTACTCACCGAGATCGATGGTATCGGCGGCCTCGGACCACGACTGCCCGCGGCGGTATGCGGCCTCAGCTTGTTCGGAGACATAGGCGAGATATCCACGCACCGCACGGATTCCGTCGGGATCGCTGACGGGGCCGTGTCCGGGCACGACCGTCGCCGCGTCGAGCGCGATCATCGTGTCGCACGCGGCGATCCAGTTCGAGATCGGGCCGGCCCACACGATCGGGGTGCAGCCGATGAACAGCAGATCGCCGCCGAAGAGCACGCCCGCGTCGGGCACGTGCACCACCGAATCGGCGGCGGTGTGCGCGGGGCCGAGGTTCAACAGGTCGATGCGCCGCCCACCGACCTCGATCGTCATTTCGCGGTCGAACGTCTGGTCGGCGTTGCGCACAGTGATGCCGCTGAAGTCGAAGTGTCCGAAGCGGTCTCGCGTGTAGGGGGTCGCGACGGGACCGAGGTTCGCGGTCTGCGCCATCGCCAGCATCTCGGGCGCCATGCCGTGCGCGATCTCCTCGGCGGTCCCCCGCGCGGCGATGATCCGCACCGAGGCGCCGAGCAGCTGGTTGCCGTGGGTGTGGTCCCCGTTGGAGTGGGTGTCAGCGCGTCGGTGATGGGCGCCGCCGAGGTGATATCCCGCATCGCCGCAAGCATTTCCCGGGTCAGCGCCAGATCGAAGAGCGTGTCCACGAGCAGCGACGCGCCGTCGCCGGCGACCAGTCCGGCGTTGCTCCACCCGTAGCCTCCGTCGGGCAGCGTCCACGCCCATACCCGATCGGCGACCTGGTGCAGGCCGCGGGTATAGGGCACCTTCGCGGGTGCCCGGTTCACCCGCGGCGCCGCGGGCGCGGCGTCCGGATTGGGTCGGGCCGCCAACGGGTGGGGCGCGGCGCTGGCGCGCACCGTCTGCCGGGTCTCCCCGAGTCCCTGCACCCGGAGCGTGACCACGTCGCCGTCGTGCAGCCAGCCGGGGAATGAGCCCGGCGCCGCTGGGTTCAGGTGCTCGACGAGCGTGCACGTCGGGACGGTGCCTGAGCCGATGACGTCGCCGGGGGCGAGGGTCACGCCGCGCGAGGCGTAGGAGATGACTTCGCCGAAGCTCCAATCCATTTGAGCGGTCGACCCCGAACCGATCACGGCGTCGTTGACCAGGGCGGTCACCCGCAGGTCCAGTCGGCCGGCGCGGCCGTACGGCGCGAGCTCGTCGGGTGTCACCAGGTAGGGGCCCAGCGTGACGCCGCTGTCCTTGCCCTTGCCCTGCCCGATCCCGAGTTGGCTTTCCAGCTGTTGCAGGTCGCGTGCCGACCAGTCGTTGAAGATGGTGTAGCCGATGATGGCCCGCTCGGCTTGGTCGACGGTCAGGTCGCGTCCACCGGTTCCGATGATCGCGGCGATCTCCAATTCGAAGTCCTGCCAAGCGCTTCCGGGGGCGGCGGAAGCGTCGTCGTATGGACCCAAGACCGTTGCCGGACAGGCGAAGTAGAACGCGGGTATGCGATACCAGGTGTCGGCGAGGGTGCGCCCGGCACCGAGCGCGGCCTGGCAGTTGCGCATGTGATCCAGAAAGCACAGCGAGTCGCGGATGGACGGCGGGCGCGGGATCGGCGCCAAGAGCCGCACCGCGTCCAGCCGCACGGTCGCCGCGGGGGCACGCAACGCCTCTTCGCCGGCGGCGCGCAAGCCTTCCGCGCCACGGCCGATCAGGTCGAGAAGGGTCACGCCGGCGGGCATCGCGTAGATATCTTCGTCGGCGAGCACCCCGGTGCGTTCGCCACCGGCGTCGAGGTAGGTCACCCATTTCATTCCCGCACCACCTCACTCGGTTCCTTGTCCGGCCGTAGGCCTCGCCAACTCGATTGGCGTAGGCGGTCATCCGGCGTCCACTCGCTGTAGCGCACTTCTCCCACCAGCACCGGCTCGACGAACGTCACACCCCTGGACTCGCTGCGTGGAAGCGGTGGGTTGAACGGGGATTGCTCGGTGTGCAGGGGAGCCAGCGTCTTCTTCAGGCTCGCCAGGTCACGTTCGGTGAACCCGGTACCGACCCGCCCGGCGAAGTGCAGGCCGCCGTCGGTGGGGATGCCCATCAACAGGGAGCCGATGCCGCTGCTGCGGCCGCCCTCGCCGGCCTTCCAGCCGCCGATGACCACTTCCTGGGTGTTCCAATGTTTGTCCTTGATCCAGGACGCCGAGCGTCGGCCCGGTTGGTAGGTGGAGTCCCGCCTCTTGGCGACCACGCCCTCCCAGCCATGCTTGCCGGAGTGCTCCAGCGCCTGTTTCCCGTCGCCGGGCAGCAACTCGGGCACGATGAGCTCGCTGCCGCCGGCGAGTGTTTCCAACAGCTTTCGACGATCTTGGTAGCGCGCCCGCAGCAGCGAGCGACCGTCGAGGTAGAGCAGGTCGAACGCCCAGAATTGCACGCGGCTGCCGCGCCCCCGGTTCTGCATCGCGTGGAAGCTGGGCACCCCGGCGGCGTCCAGGACGACGGCCTCCCCGTCGAGCACTACGTGATGATCGGCCAGATCGGTTGCCAACGAACGCAATTGGGGGTATTCGTTGGTGACCTCGCGACCGCGGCGGGACCGCACCCGCAGGCCGCCGTGGTCGATTTCGACGAGCAGTCGGTAGCCGTCCCATTTGCCTTCGAACGCCCACTGGCTCGCCTTGCACGCCGCGATCGAACCGTGGGTGGCGAGCATCGGCGCGATCCCGTCGAAGTCGAAGGTCTTCTGGTCCTTCATGCGGTGCGCCAGCCACTGGTCGCCGTTGGTTTGGATCAGCGCGTAGCGCCCGGTGACCTTGTTGCCGTGCAGATTCACGATCACCTCGTCGTCGTGAAATTTCTCCGCCTCATACGTTCCGGCGTCCCAGATGAGCACCTTCCCGGCGCCGTACTCCCCCCTGGGGATGTTGCCCTCGAACGTGGCGTATTCCAGCGGATGGTCCTCGGTGTGTACCGCCAGATGGTTCACCGATGTGGTTTCGGGGAGGTTCTTCGGCACCGCCCACGACACCAGCACGCCGTCTTTCTCCAGCCGGAAGTCGTAATGCAGCCGGCGGGCGTGGTGCTCCTGGATGACGAATGAATTGCCGTGGCCGGTAAGAGGTTTCGTCCGCGGAACCGGCTCCGGGGTCTTCGACGCGTCCCGCATGCTGCGGTACCTGGTCAACCGGTCCGCGACGGCGACGTCGTTGTCCAGCGCCGCCAGCAGATCGCCCTCGCGGGCGACCCGGTCCAGCACCTCGTCGTAGCGCAACTGCCGCAGCGTCGCAGGGTCGTCGATCTCCTCCCACGTGCGCGGGGCCGCGACCGTCGGGTGTTCGCGTCCGCGCAGCGAATACGGCGCGATCGTGGTTTTGGCGCCGTTGTTCTGGCTCCAGTCGAGGAACACCTTGCCCGCGCGCAGGCTTCGCGTCATGGTCGAGGTGACCAGCTTGGGCATCGACTTTTCCAATTGCTGGGCAACACGTTTCGCCAACACGGTCGCGCCCTTGCTGCTCACCGGTTCCGCCAGCGGGGCGTAGAGGTGCAGGCCTTTGCTGCCGCTGGTGAGCGGGAACAGGGTCAGCCCGATGCCGTCGATGAGGTCGCGAACGGCGTGGGCCACGTCTGCCAGCTGGGCCATGGTCACGCCTTCACCGGGATCGAGATCGAACACCAGTCGGGTCGCCGGGCCGGGCTTGAGCTCTTCGGCCTTGCTTCGCGTCCACTCGGCGACGAACCGCCATTGCGGCACGTGCACTTCCAGCGCGGCCTGTTGCGCGATCCAGGCCAGCCCGTCGGGGCTGTCGATGATCGGGTACGTCGTAGTTCCCGAACGGTGCTTGACGCTGGCGCGGGGCAACCATTCCGGCGCAGAGGAAGCCAGCTGCTTTTCGAAAAACGATGACTCCTCAACGCCATTCGGCCAGCGCTTGCGGGTGGCCGGGCGCCCCGCGATATGCGGGATCATCACCTCGGCGATCCGGGTGTAATAGTCGAAGACGTCCCGCTTGGTCGTCCCGGTGGCGGGGTAGAGCACCTTGTCGGCGTTGGTGAGTTTCACCCGCGGTGCCATGTTGTCAACTTACGCGTCTGACCAGTGATCATCGTTACCCACCACGGATTATGTCTCAAACGTAAATTTCTGTGACATCGGTTACGAAGACGTTAGACCCGCGGGCACCACGGGCACGGGATAGCGATGCGCACAACGCCCAGACGTCCAGCAAGCGGCGTCCCCCTCAGCAATGCCACCCTGCGACTGCACTCCCAGCGAATCGCGGTACCCACATACGAGAGGTCGGCCCTGCAGCGCGGTGTCGTTCACATCGGCGCGGGCAACTTTCATCGCGCCCATCAAGCCGTGTACTTCGACGACCTTGCCCGCTCGGGGATTTCGCACCGTTGGGGCGTTACCGGTGTGAGCCTCCACTCGCCGGGGGCCAAAGACCTGCTGTCGGCACAGGACGGGCTTTACACAGTGGTTCAGCGCGGCCACGACGGCCAGACCGCCCGCGTGGTGGGTTCGATCGGGTCGGTTCATTTCGCGCCGCACGACGGCGCGGCCGTGCGCGCGGCGCTGGCAGATCCGCAAACCCGAATAGTCAGCCTGACGATCACCGACAACGGATACTTCCTGGATCCGGTCACCGACCAATTCGACGCCGATCATCCCGACGTGCGCGCCGACCTGGTCGCGTCCGGTGGTTACGCCACCGCGTGGGGGTACCTGGCCGAGGCTCTCGACCGGCGCCGCCGCGCAGGGTTCGCACCGTTCACCGTGCTCTGCTGCGACAACATTCCCGGCGACACCCGGCCGGCGAGAACCGCGTTGATCTCGTTCGCGGCGTGCAAGGACCCGGGGCTTGCCCGCTGGATCGAAAGGCACGTCGCGTTCCCGTCGACGATGGTCGATCGCATCACCCCGCAAACGTCGACTTCGGAGCGCGAGTTCGTCGAGCAGACGTTCGGCGTGGCCGACAAGTGTCCGGTCGTGACCGAACCGTATCGCCAATGGGTGATCGAGGATTCGTTCAGCAACGGTCGGCCGCCGCTCGAGGAGGTCGGGGCCGAATTCGTTGCCGACGTCAGCGACCACAAGCTGATCAAGACGCGCCTGCTCAACGGAACCCATATCGCGCTAGCGTGTTTGGCGACCCTGGCCGGTTACCAGCGCACCGACGAAGCGATGCGGAACCGCGTCATATGCGACTACGTCGAGACACTGCTGCGCGAGGAGATTCAGCCGTTGCTGCCGGCCGTGCCGGGGATGAACACCCCGCAGTACCGCGCCACCTTGCTCGATCGGCTCAGCAATCCCAGCATGAGCGACCAATTGTCGCGGCTGGCCCGGCGGGGGACGACCAAAATCACTTCCTTCGTGCTGCCGTCCCTGCAGGAGGCGATCGCGCAGGGCAGACCGCACACGCTGCTGACGTTGGCTGTTGCCGGGTGGGCCCGGTACATGCGGGGCCACGACCTGCAGGGCCGCCGGCTCCGCCTCGAGGACTCGCAGGCGATACCGGTGGCTAAATTGGCGAACATGGCCGGCAACAACCCTGACCCCCTGCTGCGGCATGCGATGTTCGCCGAGCTACGCGCCGTTCCCGGTTTCGCGCGGCGCCTGGGCGACATGATCGCCGATATCGACACGCGCGGCGTGGTGCCCACGTTGCGTGACGCGATGCGCAACGACGAGCGAGAGTTGGTGTCACGATGAACGCTCACCTGACCTTTGTGCGCGCGTTCGACCCGGCGCCGATCACCACCTTGCTGTGTGACGCCGACGACAACCTGTTCGCTTCGGAAAGGCCGGCGTTCGAAGCGTCGACCGATGTGATGAATCGTTTCCTGGCCAGGTTCGGCGTGACCGCCCCGCTCGACTCGGAGGAGTTGCGTAAGCGGGCCGTCGGGAAGAACTTCCGCGCGATGGCCCTCGACCTGGCGACCCAGTGCCGGCTGCCGCTCGATCAGACGTTGGCGCACGGCCTTCCCGCGGCGGTGGTTGCCTCAGCCCAGGACGTGGCGAAGGGCAACGCGTTGTCCGCCGACGAACTCGAGCAGTGGGTGCGCGAAGAGCGCGAACGGGTCACCGCGCATCTCGCCGTCACGCTGACCCCCGACCCGCGGGTGCTCGAACCGCTGCGCGACCTCGCGCCCCGCTACGCGCTCGCTGCCGTGAGCTCCAGCGCCACCAAGCGCCTGCGCGCCTGCTTCGCCGCCACCGGCATCGACTCGCTGATACCCGAGGCGCTGACCTTCAGCGCGGAGGATTCGCTTGCGGTGCCGACAAGCAAACCCGATCCGGCGGTCTATCTGCATTCCGGTCAGGTGATGGGCGTCGCGGCAGAACAAGGCCTCGCCATCGAAGACTCCGTCGCCGGCGTGAGCTCCGCGGTCGCGGCCGGCTACGCCACGGTGGGCAACCTGATGTTTGTGCCACCTGACGAACGGGATTGCCGCCGAGAGGATTTGATCGATGCCGGGGCAGTCGCGATAACCCATTCGTGGCGTGCGCTCGCCGATGTCCTGCTGTCGTCGGCCGTGCCGGCGGGGGGTCCCCCGCTCACCTAGGGGCATCGGATGGTCCAAGCCGCTGGGCTTCGGCCCGGGGCCGTCATACCGTCGAGAGGTGCCGCGAACCCGGTAACGATCGGGGCCGTGGCCCGGTGAGGAGTTGGCCAATGGTGGCTGGCGCGATCAACCTGAACAATGCGTCGCTGTCCGAACTGCCGATCGAGGCGCCGAACTATGACCGCGGGGACGTGACCGTCGGCATCGCGCATATCGGCGCCGGTCATTTCCACCGCGCGCATCAGGCTGCGTACATCAACCTGCTGCTGCAGCAGGGGCTGGCACGCGAATGGGGTATCTGCGGCGTGGGCGTGATGCCCGCCGACTGGACGATGCGCGACGTCCTCAACGGTCAGGACGGGCTGTACACGCTGATCTTGGAGAACCCCGACGGCAGCCGGGACGCGCAAGTGATCGGGTCGATCGTCGACTACCGCTACGCCCCGGACGATCCCGAATCAGCGTTGGAGGTGCTCGCCGCGGCCTCCACCCGGATCATTTCGCTGACCATCACCGAAGGTGGGTACCGCGATCCCGACGGGCCGGCGTTCGCGTTGATCGCCGAGGCGCTCGCCAGGCGGCGCGATCGCGGAGTCCCCGCACCGACGGTCGTTTCCTGCGACAACATCGAGAACAACGGCGAGGTCGCCAAGCGCACCGTGCTCGCCAGCGCCGAACGCAGGGATCCCGCGTTGGCCGAGTGGGTGGCGGAGAACGCCCGCTTCCCCAGTTCGATGGTCGATCGCATCACTCCGGCAACGACTTTGGAGATGGCCGCGGAGGTGCGGCGCGACTTCGGCGTTGACGACCGGTGGCCGGTGGTGGCCGAACCGTTCACCGCGTGGGTGATCGAAGACGACTTCGCCGACGGCAGGCCTCCACTGGAGCGGGCCGGGGTGCTGATGGTCGACGACGTGCGCCCGTACGAGCTGATGAAGCTGCGGCTACTCAACGCGGGACATCAGTGCCTGGCCTACTTCGCCCATCTGTGCGGCTTCCAGTTCGTCCACGAGGCGGCGCGCGATCCACTCTTCGCCACATTCTTGCTCTCTTACTTTGACGCCGAGGCCATCCCCACCCTGCCGCCGGTGCCCGGAATCAACCTGCACGAATTCGGCCGCACGCTGGTCGAGCGGTTCGCCAACCCGGCCGTGCGCGACACCGTCGCGCGCATCTGCGCCTACTCGTCGGACCGCATCCCGAAATGGCTGTTCCCCGTCATCTGCGACAACCTGGCCAACGGCGGCCCGGTTCAACTGGCGGCCGCGGCGGTGGCGAGTTGGGCGCGCTACGCGGAGGGCACCGACGAATGGGGAAAGCCGTATGAGGTGGTGGACCAGCTCGCGGATTCGCTCATCCCGATCGCCCGATCGCAGAACCGGAACCCCACCGCGTTCATCGAAGTGACCGCCGTGTTCTGCGATCTGGCCCACCAACCACGGTTTGTCGAGGCGTATTGCTGGGCCCTGGATTCGTTGCACCACAAGGGAGCTCGGGCGACGCTGGAGGCTCTGGTGCGATGACCCGCGGCCTGGTGATCGGCGAATCGCTGATCGACATCGTCAACGGCGACGAGCATGTCGGCGGCAGTCCGCTCAACGTCGCCGTCGGGCTCGGCCTGCTGGGCCGCGATATCGATTTCCTGACCCACATCGCCGACGACCGACAGGGGCGGCGCATCGCCGACTACGTGAAAACTGCTGGCGCACAGCTTGTCCCGGGCAGCGTTTCGGCCACCCGGACGCCGACCGCGGTAGCGACTCTGTCCGCTGATGGCTCGGCCACCTACACGTTTGACCTACAGTGGCGACTTTCCGGCACGCCCGAGGTTCCCCCGCCGGTGTTGGTGCACACCGGGTCCATCGCCGCCGTACGCGAGCCGGGCTGCCTGGCGGTCGCGGCGTTGGTCGACGCCTACCGCCTGTCGGCCACGATCACCTTGGATCCCAACGTGCGTCCGTCGCTGATCACCGACCGCGATTCGGCCCGCGCGCGCATCGAGCACCTGGCCGAGCGCAGCGACGTCGTGAAGGTCAGCGACGAGGACCTGCGCTGGATCGATCCCCAGCACGAGCCCGAGCAGACGGCCCGGGCGTGGCTGGCGTCGGGGCCGGCGATCGTCGTGGTGACGATGGGGGCCCGCGGCGCGGTTGCGCTGTGTTCGGCCGGCGAGGCGCGCGTGGCCGCCAGGCCGGTCCAGGTGGTGGACACCGTGGGCGCCGGCGACGCCTTCACGGTCGGCCTGCTGGACGCGCTCTGGGGGATGGACTTGTTGGGCGCCGACCGGCGCGCCGCCCTGCGCCGCATCTCGATCGACGCCCTGACCGGAGCGCTCGAGGCGGCCGCGCTGTCGTCTGCGGCGACCGTGGGCCGCGCCGGGGCGCAGCTGCCCGACCGCGCCGAGCTGCGGGCGCAGGCAAACCGGCGCTAGCTTCCCGGCCGGCTTCGATGCGGTCACGAGCTGGGCGCAACGGCCCCGCGTCCTGTTAGCCGGCGAACAGTATGGGCATACTGACTTACATGCGCTCCATCTGGAAGGGCTCGATCGCGTTCGGGCTGGTCAACGTCCCGGTCAAGGTGTACAGCGCCACCCAGGACCACGACATCAAGTTCCATCAGGTGCACGCCAAGGACAACGGCCGCATCCGATACCAACGCGTGTGCGAGGTGGACGGGGAGGTCGTCGAATACCGAGACATCGCCCGGGCCTTCGAATCCGACGACGGCCAGATGGTCATCATCACCGACGACGACATCGCCACCTTGCCCGAAGAACGCAGCCGGGAGATCGAGGTGCTGGAATTCGTTCCAGCCGAAGAGGTCGACCCGATGCTGTTCGACCGCAGCTACTTCCTGGAGCCGGATTCCAAATCGTCGAAATCGTATGTGCTGCTCGCGAAGACGCTCGCCGAGACCGATCGGATGGCGATCGTCCACTTCACCCTGCGCAACAAGACGCGGCTGGCGGCGTTGCGCGTCAAGGACTTCGGCAAACGCGACGTGATGATGGTGCACACCCTGCTGTGGCCCGACGAGATCCGTGACCCCGACTTCCCGGTGCTCGACAAGGAGGTCGAGATCAAGCCGGCGGAACTGAAAATGGCCGGTCAGGTCGTGGAGTCGATGGCCGAAGAGTTCAACCCGGACCGCTATCACGACACCTACCAGGAGCAGCTCCAGGAGCTGATCGACGCGAAACTCGAAGGCGGCGAGGCCTTTACCACCGAGGAACAGCCGAAGGAACTCGACGAGACCGAGGACGTGTCCGACCTACTGGCCAAGCTGGAGGCCAGCGTGAAGGCGCGTTCGGGTGACGGCAAGGCTCCCGCCAAGAAGGCACCGGCCAAGAAAACGGCCGCCAAGAAGACCACCGCGAAGAAGACGGCGGCGAAGAAGACAACCGCCAAGAAGGCCGCGGCGAAGTCCTGAACCCGACCGGGCGCGTGCTCAGCGCCTGCGGGCCGCCAGGAACCGGGTCGCCGCCGCGATCAGGTTGATCACGGCGACCATGATGATCAGGCTCAGCGCCGCACCCCAGATGCGCAGGAAGCCGGCGTGCTCGGGATTGGTGAGTTCGGTGTAGATCAGCAGCGGCAGCGAGGCCATGTTCCCGTGGAAGATGTCGACGTTGATCGAGCGGCTGTAGCCCACCAGCACCAGCACGGGAGCGGTTTCGCCGATGACCCGCGCGACGGACAACAAGACGCCGGAGACGATGCCGGGCATGGCGATCGGGAACACGATCCGCAAGATGGTCTTCCACTTGGGTACGCCGAGCGCGTAGCTGGCCTCCCGCAGGTCGTCGGGCACCAACCTGAGCATCTCCTCGGCGGACCGCACCACCACCGGCAGCATCAGCAAGACCAGCGCCAGCGAGACGGCGAACGAGCTCTGCTGGAATCCCAGCGTGGCGATCCAGAGGCTGAAGATGAACAGCGCGGCGACGATCGAGGGCACCCCGGCGAGCACGTCGACCATGAACGTCGTCAGCCGTACCAGCCGGCCCGACCCGTATTCCACCAGGAAGACCGCGGTCATCAGCCCCAGCGGCACGGACAGCAGCGCTGCCACCCCGGCCTGCACCACGGTCCCGTACAGCGCGTGGTAGATCCCGCCGGCGAACTGCTCCGGCAGGATGCCGTGCAGCGAGTGAGTCCACCAACCCGTCCGGGTGACCGCGTACCAGCCCCGGGCTATCACGACCGACAGCACCCAGACCAGCGGCACCAGCGCGATGAGGAAGGAGGCGACGAAGAAGACCGTCGCCGCGTCATTCGTGAGCCGCCGCCGGACGCTGACGGGCCGGAACGCCTGTGCTTTGACCGGCCGGTCGAACACGTTGACCGTCATCCGTTGACCTTCCCGCCGGCGACGGCGCGGGCCAGCGCGTTGACGACGAACGTCAAGACGAACAGCGCGAATCCCGCGGCGATGTAGGCGCCGGTGGGCAGCGGTTCGCTGAATTCGGCTGCCGCCGAGGCGATTTTCGAGGCGAACGTGTAGCCGCCGTCGAACAGCGACCAGTTTCCGGGGCGGGCGGCGGAACGCAAGATGATCAGCACCGCCACGGTTTCGCCGAGCGCCCGGCCCAATCCCAACATGGACGCCGCGATCACGCCGCTGCGGCCGAACGGCAGCACGGTCATCCGCACCACCTCCCACTTGGTGGCCCCCAGCGCCTGCGCCGCTTCCATCTGGATGGGCGGGGTCTGCCGGAACACCTCACGCGATACCGACGTGATGATCGGCAGGATCATCGCCGAAAGCACGATGCCCGCGGTGAAGATGGTGCCGCCACCGGCCAGCGACACGTTGCCCTGCTTGAACAGGAAGAACCAGCCCAGGTGGCGATTGAGGAACGCCGCGACGGGCTCGATCTTGGGCGCCAGCACGAAGATGCCCCACAACCCGAAGATGATCGAGGGCACCGCGGCCAGCAGGTCGACGATCGCCCCGAACGGGCGAGCCAGCCGCTTCGGTGCGTATTGGGTGAGAAACACCGCGATTCCCACCGCGATCGGCACCGCCAGCGCCAGCGCGGTGAGCGAGCTGAGCACCGTGACCATCAACAGGTCGCGGATGCCGAACGCGAGCTTGCCCGGCTCGGTGGTGCTGAATTGGGCACTGGTGAAGAAGTTCGCGTGGTTGGCCCGCAACGACGGAACGGCTCGAATCAGCAGGAACACCGCGATCAGCACGATCGCGGCCACGATCGTCGAACCGGCAGCGGCGGCCGCTGACTTGAACAGCCGGTCACCCCGTCGACCTGACGGTGTCCCCAGCGCCTTGAGCGCGGGCTTTTCCGTGGTCGACGGGCTGGCTACCGCTCCTCGGGTCACGACCACCTCAAATCACGTGATGGCGTTGATCGAAGCCGACAGTCTCGACTTGAACGAATCCGGGATGGGAATGTACCCATTGTCGGCCAGGCCACTCTGCCCCGCACCGATCGTACTTTGCAGGAACGCCTTCACCGCCGTGCCGACCTGGGAGTCGGGATACTTCGAGCAGACGATCTCGTACGTCGCCAGCACGATCGGGTAGGACCCGGGCTGCGTCGGCTTGTAGAAGGAGAGCGTGTCCAGCACCAGGTCGTTGCCCTGCCCGCTGATCTTGGCGCCGGAGATGGTCTTGCCGACCGAGTCGGCGCTGATCGCCACGGCGTCCGGGCCGGCCGACGTGACGACCTTGGCCATGTCCAGTTTCTGCGCCTCGGCGAACGACCACTCGTTGTAGGTGATCGACCCTTCGGTGGCCTTGATGGCCGCCGACGTGCCGTCGTTGCCCTTGGCGCCCTCGCCGACACCGCCCTTGAACGTCTTGCCGGCGCCCTTGCCCCACGCGCCGTTCGAGGCGGCGTCAAGGTACTTCTGGAAGTTGTCCGTGGTCCCGGATTCGTCGTTGCGGAACACCACATGGATCGGCTCGGCGGGCAACGTGACACCGGAGTTCAGCGCCGCGATCGCCGGGTCGTTCCACGTCGTGATGGCGCCGTTGAAGATCTTCGCCGCGGTGGGACCGTCCAGGCTCAGCGAACTCAGGCCCTTGACGTTGTAGGTGATGGCGATCGGGCCGAACACCACCGGCAGGTTCCACGCCGGGGAGCCGCACCGCTGCTGCGCCGCGGCGTATTCCTTGGCCGCGAGCGGCGAGTCCGAGCCACCGAAATCCGTTTGGTTGCCGTTGAATTCACTGATTCCGGCACCCGACCCATTGGCGGTGTAGTTCAGCGTCTGGCCTGGGCAGGCCTGTTCGAAGGCGTTGACGAAGCGGGTCATCGCGTTGGCCTGGGCGGTCGACCCGCTGGCCTTCAGGGTCTTCTTTCCGCCGCAGCTGACCTTGCCCGACGCCGAGCCGCTCGTCCCGCCGCTCCCGCCGTTGGCATTGTTGTCGCTTCCGCACCCCGACAACGCCAGCGCAGCAGCGGTCAGGACGCTCAGCCCGGCACCGAATCGGTTGAGTTTCAAGTCACTTCCTAACGGTAGGGATGAAACGTGATTGGCGACGTTCTCTTAGCCGCTGTCCGGCGACGAGCCGTCTCTCGCAGCAAGGAAGCTAACAGCAAGAAGGTTAACGTTGGGCAAATTGCCGTCGGCCGATTGTCGCTGGCCAAGGCGGCTTGCGGGCGAGCCGCACGCCGGGGCGGGAGGGGTCACGAAATTGCGTCGATTGCCGCCGACAACCTGGACTTGAACGACTCGGGAACGGGAATGTAGCCGTTGTCCGCCAGGCCGTTCTGCCCCGCGCCGACGGTGCTTTGCAGGAACGCCTTCACGGCCGCTGCGACCTGGGGATCCGGATACTTCGAACAGACGATCTCGTACGTCGCGAGCACGATCGGGTAGGAACCGGGCTGGGTCGGCCGGTAAAAGGAGAAGGTGTCGACGACCAGGTCGTTGCCCTCCTCGGTGAAGTCCGCGCCTGCGATCGTCTTGCCCACCGAATCGGCGCTGATCGCCACCGCGTCCGGGCCCGCCGAGGTGACGATCCTGGCCATGTTGAGCTTTTGCGCCAGGGCGAACGACCACTCGTTGTAGGTGATCGACCCCTCGGTGGCCTTGACCGCCGCCGACGTGCCGTCGTTGCCCTTGGCCCCCTCACCGACACCGCCGTTGAACGTCTTGCCGACGCCCTTGTCCCAGACGCCGTTGGCCGCGGAATCCAGGTATTTCTGGAAATTGTCCGTGGTGCCCGACTGGTCGTTGCGGAAGATCACCCGGATTGGCTCGGCGGGAAAAGCGACGCCCGGGTTCAGCGCCGCAATGGCCGGATCGTTCCAGGCGGTGACGTCCCCCTTGAATATCCTGGCGGCCGTCGGACCGTCCAGATTCAGCGACGTCACTCCGTTGACGTGGTAGCTGATCGCGATCGGACCGAACACGACCGGCAAATTCCACGCCGGCGAACCGCAGCGCTGGCGCGCCGCGAAGTATTCGATGGGGGCCAGCGGCGAGTCGGACCCCGCGAAATCGGTTTGGTTACCGGTGAATTCACCGATTCCCGCGCCCGAGCCGTTGGGCGTGTAGTTCAGCGTCTGGCCCGGGCAGGCCTGCTCGAACGCCTTGACGAAGCGGGTCATCGCGTTGGCCTGGGCGGTCGACCCGCTCGCCTTCAGCGACTTGGCCCCGCCACAGGCCACCTTGGCGGCCGACGTGCCCGGCGCGGGACGTTCGCCCGTCGCATTGTCATTACTCCCACAGCCGGACAGCACCAGGACGGTCGCGGCGCTCAGCGCGGCGCCAAATCGATTCAGCCCCAATATGTTCCCCGACGGAAAAACTCGGACATTATCGTCACCATTCGATAGCCGTGCGCGCCGGCCAAACGGTCGGCACTAAGAGGCTAACGCCGGGTGAATGTTCTCGCAGTGGACGCGAGATGCGCCGAGTCCGTCCCCGCACGGTGTCCACACACAATTTCGACCGATTGGTTCCGGCGGGCCGGGAATGGGCGTGGGGCATTGCGCCTCCTCGCCCATATGCAAAAGTAGAACCTGTTCCAGAAATGCCGCATCCGACACGGCGCGGCTTGCTACCGTGTCGGCTGACAACTTGGGCGAAGAGAGGCCGCAATGATCCTTGACAGATTTCGTCTCGACGACAAAGTCGCCGTCATCACCGGTGCCGGCCGCGGCCTCGGGGCGGCCATCGCGCTGGCTTTCGCCGAGGCGGGCGCCGACGTCCTCATCGCCTCGCGCACGGAATCGCAACTAGAAGGCGTCGCCGAACAGGTTCGCGCGGCGGGCCGGCGGGCGCACATCGTCGCCGCCGATCTCGCCCACCCGGAGGCCACCGCGGAACTGGCCGGCCAGGCGGTGGAGGCCTTCGGGAGACTAGACATCGTCGTCAACAACGTCGGCGGAACCATGCCGAACACGTTGCTGACCACCTCGACCAAGGACCTCAAGGACGCGTTCACCTTCAACGTCGCCACCGCCCACGCGTTGACCGTCGCGTCGGTGCCCCTCATGCTCGAGCACTCCGGTGAGGGCAGCATCATCAACATCACCTCCACCATGGGCCGGCTGGCCGGCCGCGGCTTCGCCGCCTACGGCACCGCCAAGGCCGCGCTGTCCCACTACACCCGGCTGACCGCCCTGGACCTGTGCCCGCGCATCCGGGTGAACGCGATCGCGCCGGGATCGATCCTCACCTCCGCGCTGGACGTGGTCGCATCCAACGACGAGCTGCGCGCGCCGATGGAGAAGGCCACCCCCATGCGCCGGCTCGGCGATCCCGTCGACATCGCGGCGGCCGCAGTGTATTTGGCGTCCCCGGCCGGCAGCTTCCTGACCGGTAAGACGCTGGAGGTCGACGGCGGCCTCACCTATCCCAACCTCGACATCCCCGTCCCGGATCTGTGACCGCTTGACGCGCGAGCAGACGCAAAGTCGCATGCGCGCCCCGCAGTTCATGCGACTTTGCGTCTGCTCGCGGTCGTGAACCAACCACCCACTAAGGAGCCCGTCATGGGAATCCCCGTCGTCCAATTAGGCACCGGCAACGTCGGCGTCCACGCGCTGCGAGCGCTCATCACCAACCCGGCGTTCGACCTCAAGGGCGTCTGGGTGTCATCGGACGCCAAGGCCGGAAAGGACGCGGCGGAGCTTGCCGGACTTCCCGATTCGACCGGCGTGCTGGCCAGCACCGACCTCGACGCCGTGCTTGCCACCGGACCGCAATGCGCCGTCTACAACGCGCTCGCCGACAACCGGTTGCCCGAGGCGCTGGAGGACTACCGGCGGGTCCTGGCGGCCGGCATCAACATCGTCGGCAGCGGCCCGGTCTTCTTGCAATACCCCTGGGAGGTCATCCCCGAGGAGCTCATCAAGCCCATCGAAGACGCTGCGCGCGAAGGCAATTCGAGCGTCTATGTCAACGGGATCGATCCCGGCTTCGCCAACGACCTGCTGCCGCTGGCGCTGGCCGGCACCTGTCAGAACATCCAGCAGATTCGCTGCATGGAGATCGTCGACTACGCCACCTATGACAGCGCCGCCGTCATGTTCGACGTGATGGGTTTCGGCAAGCCGCTCGACGAGATCCCGATGCTGCTGCAGCCCGGCGTGCTGAGCCTGGCATGGGGCTCGGTGGTGCGCCAGCTGGCGGCGGGCCTGGGCATCTCGCTCGACTCGGTCGCGCAGGAGTACGTGCGGGTGCCGGCGCCCGAGGACTTCGACATCACGTCGGGGCATATCCCGAAGGACAGCGCCGCCGCGCTGCGCTTCGAGGTGTTCGGCATGGTCAACGGCGACCCCGTCGTCGTCCTGGAACACGTCACCCGGCTGCGCGAGGACCTGTGCCCCGAGTGGCCACAGCCCGCCCAGCACGGCGGGTCCTACCGCATCGAGATCACCGGCGAACCGTCCTACGCCATGGACATCTGCCTGAGCAGCCGCAAGGGCGACCACAACCACGCCGGGCTGGTCGCCACCGCGATGCGGGTGGTCAATGCGATTCCGGCCGTGGTGGCCGCCGAGCCGGGAATCGTGACGACGCTCGACCTGCCACTGATCACCGGCAAGGGGCTCTACCTGCCCGAGTAGGCGGCCGCACCCGCGGGTATAGCAGGGTGCACGTGGGACGAGGGCGTCACCGGCGCCCGGCGAGACGTGGACCACCAGTGGGTGTCCTTCGGCGTACCCACAGTGTTCGGCTAACCTCACTTTCTTATTCGGCCGTGTGAATCGAGGGTGCACGTTGACGCAGAGCAGCCAGGCCACGCTCAAGAGCAGCTGGTATCTGCTCGGGCCTGCCTTCGTCGCCGCGATCGCCTACGTCGATCCGGGCAACGTCGCCGCCAACGTCAGCTCCGGCGCCCAGTTCGGGTACCTGCTGCTGTGGGTCATCGTGGTGGCCAACGCGCTGGCCGGCCTGGTGCAGTACCTGTCGGCCAAGCTCGGCCTGGTGACCGGACGCTCGCTGCCCGCGGCCATCGGCAAGCGGATGAGCCGCCCGGTCCGGCTGGTCTACTGGGCTCAGGCCGAACTGGTGGCGATCGCGACGGATATGGCCGAAATCGTCGGCGGCGCAATAGCATTGCGGATCCTGTTCGACTTGCCGCTGCTGCTCGGCGGGGTCATCACCGGGGTAGTGTCCCTGCTGCTGCTGGCCATCCAGGACCGGCGCGGGCAGATCATCTTCGAGCGTGTCATCACCGGACTGCTGCTGGTCATCGCCATCGGGTTCGCGGCCAGCTTCTTCGTGAAGACCCCGCCGCCCGACGCCGTGCTCGGCGGGCTGGTGCCGCGATTCCGGGGCACCGAGAGCGTCCTGCTTGCCGCCGCCATCCTGGGCGCCACCGTGATGCCGCACGCGGTGTACATGCATTCGGGCCTGGTGCTTGACCGGCACGGGCATCCCGCCGAGGGCGCGCATCGACGCCTGCTGCTGCGGGTGACCCGGTTGGACGTCGTGCTGGCGATGGCCGTCGCGGGAACGGTGAACGCCGCGATGCTGCTGGTCGCCGCGATCAACCTGCAGCACCGCGACATCAGCGCGTCCATCGAGGGCGCCTACTCCGCGATCCACCACACGCTGGGCCCGACCATCGCGGTGCTGTTCGCCGTGGGGTTGCTGGCGTCCGGGCTGGCCTCGTCGTCGGTGGGCGCCTACGCCGGCGCCATGATCATGCAAGGCCTGCTGCACCGCCGGATCCCGATGCTGCTGCGCCGCTTGATCACCGTGTGCCCCGCCCTGGCGATCCTCGCGTTCGGCTTCGACCCCACGCGCGCCCTGGTGCTCTCTCAGGTCGTGCTGTCGTTCGGCATACCGTTCGCGGTCCTTCCCCTGGTGAAGCTGACCAGTGACCGCGAGCTGATGGGTGACGACACCAATCATCGCGTCACGACGATTATTGGTTGGGCCGTCGGCGTAATGATTAGTCTGCTTAACGTGGTGCTCATCTGGCTGACGGTGACCGGCTAAATGCCGGCCCGCCGGCATGCCTACTTCGCATATGGCTCGAACCTGTGCGTCAGGCAGATGGCGCTGCGGTGTCCCGACGCCGCCGATCCGCGGCCGGCCGTCCTGTCCGATCACGACTGGTTGATCAACCAGCGCGGTGTGGCCACGGTCGAACCGTGCGCCGGCAATCAGGTGCATGGCGTGATCTGGCAGATCTCCGACGGTGACCTGGCGACCCTCGACAGCGCCGAAGGCGTGCCGGTGCGCTACCGGCGGGACCGGCTGACCGTGCACAGCGACGTCGGGCCGTCGCCGGCGTGGGTCTACATCGACCATCGCGTGACACCGGGTCCGCCCCGGCCTGGCTACCTGCCCAAGATCATCGACGGTGCCGTTGAGCACGGTTTGCCGCCACGCTGGATCGACTTCTTGCGCCGCTGGGATCCCGCACGCTGGCCGCGGCGTGCGTTGGCGTCCGGGCCTGCGCCGCAATCCCTTTCAGCGTTGCTGAGTGAACCCGGGGTGAGCGAGGCCAGCCAATTGCGTTCGCGCTTCGGCTTCCTCGCCATCCACGGCGGCGGGCTGGAGGAGATGACCGACGTGATCGCCGAACGCGCGGCCGACGCCGCCGACGCGTCGGTGTACGTCCTGCGTCACCCCGACCACTACCCGCACCACCTGCCGTCGGCGCGATTCGACCCGGCCGAGTCACCACGGCTCGCCGAATTCCTCGACCACGTCGACGTTGCGGTGTCGCTGCACGGCTACGGCCGCATCGGGCGCAGCACCCAGCTGCTGGCCGGCGGGCGCAACCGTGCGTTGGCCGCGCACCTGGCCCGGCACATCCAGTTGACCGGCTATCAGGTGATCACCGACCTCGAGGACATCCCGCCGGAGTTGCGCGGGCTGCATCCGGGCAACCCGGTGAACCGGGTGCGCGACGGCGGTACCCAGCTGGAGCTGTCCCCGCGCGTGCGCGGCATCAGCCCGCGCAGCCCGTTGCCCGGCGGTGACGGGCTGTCACCGGTGACCAGCGCCCTGGTGCAGGGCCTGGCGGAAGCGGCTCGTAGCTGGT
>NZ_LZJB01000170.1:0-23102 GCF_001666895.1 Mycobacterium sp. E3298 | reverse complement strand
GGGGTTGGGACCGTTGCGCAGGTAGCGGCCGTCGAGGTGTTCGGGGATGCGTCCGGTGACCGGCAGGTCGGTCGCGGTCACCTCGGCGCCCACCGGCGCCAGCAGGCCCTCGAGGTACTGGTTCCGGGTTTCGGCGGTGTGCGCGACAGTCATCGCTGAGCTCCTATAACATTGATATGACGCTGTTATTTTGACGCTACGCCACGGATGGGAGGATGGCAACGATGACTTCGGAATTGACTCGAGGGCAGCGCGGCGTCCGCGACGAGATGCTGCGCGCCGCGGTCGGCCTGCTGCACGAGCACGGCCCGGACGCGCTGCAGACCCGCAAGGTCGCCGGCGAGGCCGGAACGTCGACGATGGCGGTGTACACCCACTTCGGCGGGATGCGCGGCCTGATCGCCGAGGTGGCCGAAGAGGGCTTGCGCCAGTTCGACGCCGCGCTGGCGGTGCCCGCGACCGACGATCCGGTCGCCGACCTGTTCGTCATCGGTGCGGCCTACCGGCGCTACGCCATCAGGCACCCGCACATGTATCGGCTGATGTTCGGCAGCACCAGCGCGCACGGCATCAACGCCCCCGCGGGCAACGTGTTGACGCTGACGGTCGACGAGATCGAGCAGGACGTGCCCGGCTTCGTGCACGTCGTCCGGGCGGTCCGCCGATCGATACTCGCCGGCCGCATCACCGCCTGCGCCCCGGACGACGACCCGACGATCGTCGCCACCGCGGCCCAGTTCTGGTCCCAGGTGCACGGCTTCGTGATGCTGGAGCTGGCCGGCTTCTACGGCGACGACGGCGCGGCCGTCGCGCCGGTGCTCATCTCGATGTTCACCAATTTGCTTGTAGCACTGGGTGATTCCGCCGAGCGGATCGCCCTGTCGGTGCAGTCCACGCGCTGAGGACCACGAAACCCCCGGGAGCCGCAGGGCGGTCCCGGGGGTTTCGGCGTGGAGCTACTTGACGGTGACGGTGGCGCCGGCGGCCTCGAGCTTGGTCTTGGCCTCGTCGGCGGCCTCCTTGGCGACCTTCTCCAGCAGCGGCTTGGGTGCGCCGTCGACCAGGTCCTTGGCCTCCTTGAGGCCCAGGCCGGAGACGATCTCGCGGACGACCTTGATGACGCCGATCTTCTTGTCGCCGGCGGCCTCGAGGATGACGTCGAACTCCGACTGCTCCTCGGCGGCCTCGGCGGGGGCGCCACCGGCGGCCGGGCCGGCCGCGGCGACGGCGACCGGGGCGGCCGCGGTGACCTCGAAGGTCTCCTCGAACTTCTTGACGAAGTCGGAGAGCTCCAACAGGGTCATTTCCTTGAAGGCGTCGAGCAGGTCGTCGGTGGACATTTTCGCCATGGTGTGGGTCCTTCCTTGTGTTCCCAGGTTTGCGGGTTGGTTTTTATTCGGCTTCGGCCGGTGCCTCGGCCGTTTCGGCCGGTGCCTCGGGGGTTTCTTCTGCGGGCGCCGCCGGGGCTTCCGCGACCGGAGCGGCGGGCTCCGGCTCGGCGGGCTTCTTTTCCTGCAGGGCGGCCAACAGGCGGGCCATCTGCGAGGTCGGGGCGGCGAACAGGCCGGCCGCCTTGGCGAGGTTGCCCTTCATGGCGCCGGCCAGCTTGGCCAGCAGCACCTCGCGCGACTCGAGGTCGGCGATGCGCTCGACCTCGGCGACGGTCAGCGCGCGACCGTCCATGTAGCCGCCCTTGATGACCAGCGCCTTGTTGTCCTTGGCGAAGGTCTTGATGGCCTTGGCGGCGTCGACCGGCTCGCCGGTGACGAATGCGATCGCGGTCGGCCCGGCGAACAGCTCGTCGAGGCCTTCGACGCCCGCCTCGGACGCCGCCCGCTTGATCAGCGTGTTCTTGGCCACCGAGTAGGTGGCCGAGCCGCTGAGCGACCGGCGCAGCTCGGCCAGGTTCGCCACGGTCAACCCGCGGTACTCGGTGATCAGGGTCGCGGTCGCCTCCCTGAACTGCTCGGCGATGTCGGCAACGGCGGTGGCTTTGTCAGCCCTGGCCATGCGTACCTCCTGAAGTGAAAGCCATGCGACGTGTCGTCTGTGATCACCCGTGGAACGACGAACGCCCCGGCGCAGGATGCGGCCGGGGCGTGAACGCGCGCCGGCGCGGGCCGGCGCTGCTGCCTCGTCCTCCTGCGTGGGCCGCCGGGATGCTCCCGGACCTTCAACCGATTGCTCGGTGACCGACGGTCTTCGGTGGATCGGGCACCAGGATAGCCTGACCCGCCCCCGTCAGCCAAAACGGCGGCCGTCGTGCGGTCAGCGCAGGCCGGCCAGCCTGGCCGCGCCGACCAGGCCCGCCTCGCCGCCGAGTTCGGCGGACACCACCCGCAGGCCGGCCAGGAAGTCCAGCCGGGCGTACTCGGCCAGCTTCTCCCGCAGGGGGTCGAAGAGCAGGCCACCGGAGTTGGCGACGCCTCCCCCGATGACGACGAGATCCAGGTCGCAGACCGCGCCGACCGAGGCGATCATCGCCGCGAGCGCGGTGGCACCCCGGCGGAATGCCCGGCCCGCCAACGGATCCCCGGCCGCCGCCGCGGCGGCCAGGTCGCGGGCGCCGGCCGAGGGCGGGGCGGACCACCCGTTGGCCCGCGCCCAGCGCACCATGGACGGCCCGGACGCGATCGCCTCGACGCAGCCGCGCCCGCCGCACACGCAGGGCGGACCGCCGTCCTCCACCACCACGTGCCCGACGTGGCCGGCGTTGCCGGTGCGGCCGGTGTACGGGACGCCGCCGAGCACCAGCCCGCCGCCCACCCCGGTGGACACCACCATGCCCAGCAGGAAGTCCGCGCCGCGGCCCGCGCCACGCCAGTGCTCGCCCAGCGCCATGCACAGGCCGTCGCCGCCGAGCCGCACGGGCACGCCCGGCACCGCGGCCGCGACGCGGTCGCGCAGCGGGAACCGTTGCCAGCCTTTGATGTTGACGGGGCTGACGGTTCCGGCGCGCACGTCGATGGGGCCGGCCGACCCGATGCCCACCGCGGCGACCGCACCGCCGGCCGCGCGCAGCGCGTCGGCGATCGCCGCATGGAGAGCGGCCCACACCTCCTCAGCCGCGCCGCCGCCCGGCGTGGGCCGGACGACGGTGTGCACCAGCGCGCCGTCGGGGTCGGCGAGGCCGGCGGCGATCTTGGTGCCGCCGATGTCCAGGCAGAGGGTGAGCATCGCGATCAGTGCCGGTGGGTGTTGTCGGGTTGGCGGGGGTCGCCGGGATGCTCGTAGCCGGGAGCGAGCCGCACCAGCGCGGCCCGCCGCGCGTCCAGCCACACCCGGAAGGCGCGGCGGCGCGCGGCGCCGAGCAGATGGCCGGCGATCGCCGACCGCACGTCGTCCAGCTGCGGCGTGGCCGGCGGCGACCGCCAGCCGTGCGAATCGCGGCCCGGCGCGGCGAACCGCAACGGGTTGCGGGCGTGGTAGGAGGCCACCTCCTCGTCGGGGACCCGCACGGCGGCGGTGACGTCGGCGAACAGCGCCCGCGCGCGGGGGTCGGCCAGCACGGCGGCCGCGACGCTGCCGATCTCCAGCCGGGCCGTCGCGTCGGGCAGCAGCTCCTCCTCGCTCGGCGCGCCCCGCCCGCGCAGGCCGCGGGCCTCGACCTCGGCGGCGACGACCCGCTCGGTCACGATCAGCTGGGTCAGCCAGCGCCGCAGTTGACGCCCCTCGGCGGTGCCGACGGCCGGCAGTGCGGCCGCGCCCCGCCGGGCGCGCAGCCGCGTTTCGGCGGCGTCGACCTCGTCGACCGGGACCGCAACGCCGGCGACCGTCGCGACCTCGCTCATGTCACGGTCACCCTGATCGCCGGGGTGTAGACCAGCCGGCCGGCGCAGCCGACCCGAACCAGGGCCCACCACCGGCCCGGCTCCAGCCAGGGCGGCGGGGTCACCGAAAAACGGAGGCGGGCGCTGCCGCGGGCGGGCAGGACCGCGCCCGCCGCGGCGGGGCCCAGCCACTCCCAGGTTCCCCACGGGCTGATCAGATGAGCCTCGAGCGCGAGGTCCGCCCCGGCGCGGCTGCCGACCGTGACGGTCAGCGCCGCCGTGGCCCCGGCTGCCAACTCGACGTCGGCGGGCCCCTCGGCGAGGTAAATCAGCTCCCCCTCGTCGGTCGCGCCGACCTCGACGAGGCACACGTCCTCGACCGTCTGTCGCCACGCGGCCGGGGCCTCGTCGCCGGCGATGCGGAGCTGGGCCCTGACCGGGTAGCGCCCCGGGCGGGCGTGGGCGGGCACCGACACCGCCACGTCGGCCTCCCGGAAGTCGCCGCTGCGCAGCGTGAAGGGGAGTTCGTCGGGCTTGGCCGACCAGCCCTCCGGGCAGACCACGGTGACCGTGCCGGTCAGCGTGGCATCGCTGCAGTCGCTGACCGCGGTGAGCCGCAGCACGACCTCGCCGCCCGGCTCGGCGGGCGCCCGCACGGGATGCAGATGCGCGACGGCCGGCAGCCCACCCAGCGGCGCGGGGCCCCGGTTGTGCAGCCAATAGCGCGCGTACAACGGCTGGGCGGTTTCCGCGTGCGGGGCCAGCGCGACCGACGCCGCCGGCGCGCGCGGGGTATCGAAACGGGCCAGCACGGTGGCGACCTGGTAGCCGTGCAGGTCGAGCGGGCGGCCGTCGCGCGCGGTTTCGAGCAGGTCGGCCGGGCGGATGTCGGCGAGTTCGCCGACGTCGGAGCCGATCACCACGTCGGCCCGCTCCCCCGTCGTCTCCACCAGGCGCAGCGCCACCGCGCGCGGATCGACCGGCCGGGCGCTGCCCGCCGTGAGCGGGTTGCCGGCCGCCTTCACGGCGGCCAGCTGCACCCGGTCGGCGGGTTCGACGCGCAGCAGTGACCCGGCCGCGGGCGCCGCGCCGCCCGCCCCGCCCGCGGGGACGGCGAGCAGCGGATGGCCGAACTGCGCGCTGCGGCTCGGGATTTCGGCACGCCGCCAGTCACCGTCGCCGCAGACCAGCGCGTAATCGAAGGCGTGCGTCCAGTGCTGGAGTTGGAAGTTCGAGCCGTCCGGGGCGGTGCGGCGTGGCTCGTCGATCCAGGTGCCCGACGGCCAGCCGGTGCAGGAGCGCATCAACGCGGTGTGCAGCGTGCCCTCGGAGTCGACGGCGAAGCTGGGGACGCCGCGGTTGAGCAGGGCGACGGTGCGGTCGTCGAACTCGTCGGTGCCCGCCGGTGCTCGCTGGGTGACGACGATTTCGGCGTCGCGGAGGTCGTCGGCCACCGCCGCGATCGCGGCCGCCAGGCCCGGCTCGTCGCGGCCGGCGATCACCAGCACCGGCAGCGCCGCCGGCGCGCGCAGGTCGGCGCCGGGCACCCACACCTTCGCCAACGGCGCCGCGGCCGGCACCCAGACCGCGGCCCGGCCCGCCGTCGCCAACTGGCGGTCGAGCTCCTCGGCGTACACCGGATCGGCCTGCGCCAGCACCGTCTTGGTGAAGGCGTTGCGGGCCGGCCCGCCCAGCGCGATCCGCACGTCGGGCAGGTTCGAATCGACGTCGAGGTCGCCGTAGCGGGACTTGTCCGCGCCGCTGCAGGTGGCCGTCACCCCGGCGCGCACCAGGGCGACCATCAGCTCGCGCGCCAGCGGTCCCGACACCGCCTCGTCCGGCGTCACCACCTCGGCCACCGAGATCGCCCGCACGGCCTGGCCGTGCGGCGGGCCCACCCGAACGCGCGCCGCCGACGACAGGCCGAACCAGCCGTACGCCGGGTTGTCCAGCGTCCAGAGGTGCTGCGCGGTGTCCACCGAGCGGGCGCCGTCATGCAACAGGGCGAAGCCCCGCCCCACGACGGCGTCGCCCACCTCGCTGACCGGCATGGCGCCGGGCACCGGGCAGGGCCAGCGCAGCCGCACCAGCCGGTCGGCCCCGGTGAACTCGTCGATGGTCGTGCGGCAGTCCACCCGCTCGACGCCGTGCCACAGGGTGATGGTCTGCGTGTAGCGCAGCAGCGCGCCGATCCGGCCGGTGACGACCAGCCGCTGCCCCAACGGGCCGCGGAAGGCCCGCGCCCGGGCCGGCGACTCCGACGAACACACCACCGGCCCCTTCGGCAGTAGGTGCCACGGCCCCTCGCCCTGCGTCGGGTGCGACGGGTATTCCTCGTAGACGGCCAGCTCGTTGCCCACCCGGCCGTCGGCGATCAGCTCCCGGCCGTCGTGGCTGAGGGAAACCACTCCCCCGCCACGCGCCGGGTCGACCTCGACGCGGTAGCGCTCGCCGGCGATCGCCGTGCCGGGCACCTCCTCCCAGCCGGCCGGGCCGTCGCCGGGAACGAGCCGGTAGGCCCGCCAGCCCAGCGACGGCACGTCGCGCGCCAGCCAGCTGACCGACCGGCCCTCATCGCCGACGTGTGCGGGCAGCTCGCTGCCGTCCGTGTCCAGCACCCGCACCCCGGCCCCGAGTGGCGCGTCCAGCCGCGCGGTGACGATGTCGGTGCGCTGCCGCGACAACGGGTTCCACACCACGACGTCCCCGCCGAGCGCGCGGGACAACAGCGCCAGCGCGGCGTCGCGGGTCGCGCGGCCCAACTCCCACGCGTCGCGCCAGCCGGTCAGCAGGTCGAGGTACACCTGGTCGGACTCCGACCCGGTGATGGCGTCGTGATGCGCCCCGTACGCCAGCTGCACCCACGCCTTGGCCAGGGCTGCCTGCGGGTGCTCGGCGCCGGCCGTCAGCCCGGCGAACACGGCGAACCGCTCGGCTTCCAGGACGGCGTTCTCCGCGGCCCGGTTGGCTTGCTTGGTGTCGATGTAGGACACGTCCTTGCCGGTGTAGATCGGGTTCATGTCGCGGGTCTGCGGCGACGGGACGTGCCCGCGCTCGGCCAACTCGGCGCGCACGGCCGCGAAGAACTCCCGTGGCAGTGCGCACACGAAGCGCGGCCAGGCGTAGCGAGCCGCCCAGTCGCGGTGGATGGCGGTGACCCACTTGTTCGGCGGCGTGTAGTCGGTGCCGACCGGCAGCAGCACGTTGCGCGTCAGCGCGACCCGCTTGAGCCGACGGAACAGCGCGTAGGTGGCGTCCTCGGCTTCGGCCAGCGATGCCGACTCGTCCATCCCCCAGCCCGCCCCGTAGTGCGCGGGCATGTAGTGGGTCAGCAGTCCGCGGCCCGACGGCGCGATCCACTCGAACTCGCTGCAGAACTGCATGCGGTCGACGTCACCGCCCGGGCCCCACTGGTGGTGCGGACCCCGGGCCCACGAGCTCGACGTCAGGCCCGCGTCGGCGGCCATCCCGGGGAATTGCGGGTCGTGGCCGAACACGTCGAGCTGCCAGGCCGTGGCCGGGTCCGCGCCCAGGACGTGACGCTGAAACCCCATGCCGTGCACCAGGTTTCGGATGGTGGTCTCCGGGCCGGTGAGGTTCGTGTTGGGTTCGTTGTAGGTGCCGCCCATCACCTCCACGCGGCCCTGCGCCAGGAAGCGGCGCAGGTCGGCGCGGTCCTCGGGGTGGGTGTCCCAATACGGCTTGAGGTAGTCGACCTCGGCCAGCACGAACTTGTACTCCGGCTCGCGGCGGGCCATCTCCAGGTGCGCGTGGACCAGCTCGAAGCTGTTGGTCTGCCGGCCCGGCGGGTCGGAGACCCACTCGCTGGTGTACGCGCCCTGGGTGTTCCACCACACCGGGTCGTAGTGGAAGTGACTGACCATGAACATCGTCCAGCCGGGCTCGGCCACGACGAACTCGAACGGCTGCCGGGCGCCGGCGGCCAGTGCCCGCGTCGCCCGCCGCTGCCCGACGACCGGGCGGTCCACCCTGACCGGGACCTCGACGACCTCGTCGCCGGCAACGGCCACCGCCTCCCCGCTCACGCCGTCCCCGTCGATGCGGATCGGCGTCGGCTCGGTCACCGCGGAGACGGTCACCCGCGCCAGCTGCGCCGGAGCGTCCCGCGGCCCGACGAACAGCTCGGTCGAGTGGGCCGAAACCAGCTGCATCCCCGCACTTTACGGCCTGCCGGCCATCTACGATCGGCTAATGCCCGCCCTCGCCCCGCCGGTGTCCGACGAACGCAGCGCCCTGCGCGAGTACCTGGCGTTCCACCAGAGCGCCTACTTCGCGGTCAGCTACGGCCTCACCGACGAACAGGCCCGGTCCACCCCCTCGGTCAGCGCGCTGTCGATCGGCGGGCTGATCAAGCACGTCACCGCGATGCAGCGCAGCTGGATGGGACGCGTCGCCGCCGCGCCGGGCGCGCCGCCGAAAGACCCGCGACCGTTCGAGCAGATCGCGCAGGAGTTCGCCGACCAGCACGTGATGCGGCCGGACGAGACGCTGGACGGGTTGCTGCGGGCCTTCGAAGAACAGAACGCGGAATCGCTGCGGTTGGTGGAGACCGCGGACCTCGACGCCGCGGTGCCGGTGCCGAAGGACATCCCCTGGTTCCCGAAGAACCAGGAGGCCTGGTCGGTGCGCTGGGTGATCCTGCACGTCATCAACGAGCTGGCCCGGCACGCCGGGCACGCCGACATCGTCCGCGAATCCATCGACGGCGCCACCATGTACGAGTTGATCGCGGCGCTGGAGGGCTGGGCGATCGAGGGCTGGGTGCAGCCCTGGGCGAGACCCTGATCGCGGGCCCGCACCGAACGTGCACTCAGCGCGAAATGCGGGCCGGTTTGTCGCCATGAATGCACGCTCGGCGCTCCGCAGTTTTCGGTGAGCGCCGTCACAGCGAATTGGGCCTCGACACCGCCGATTTGGCAGACTGCTGGAATGAGCTCTACCAAACATCGAGACGTGGCCAGGCTTGACCGGGTGCCGCTGCCGATCGAAGCGGCCCGGGTGGCCGTCACCGGTTGGCAGGTCACCCGCACCGCCGCGCGCGTCATCACCAAGCTGCCGGGCAAGGGTCCGTGGCAGCAGAAGGTGATCAAGCAGCTCCCGCAGACCTTCGCCGACCTCGGCCCGACGTATGTGAAATTCGGGCAGATCATCGCGTCCAGCCCCGGGGCGTTCGGCGAATCGCTGTCCCGCGAGTTCCGCGGCCTGCTCGACCGGGTGCCGCCCGCCGACACCGAGGAGGTGCACAAGCTGCTCGTCGAGGAACTCGGCGGCGACCCCGCCGAGCTGTTCGCCAAGTGGGAGGAGGAGCCGTTCGCGTCGGCGTCCATCGCCCAGGTGCATTACGCGACGCTGCACACGGGGGAAGAGGTCGTCGTCAAGATCCAGCGCCCGGGCATCCGCCGCCGCGTCGCGGCCGACCTGCAGATCCTCAAGCGCTTCGCCCAGGCCGTCGAGCTGGCCAAGCTGGGCCGCCGGCTCTCCGCGCAGGACGTGGTCGCCGACTTCTCCGACAACCTGGCCGAGGAGCTGAACTTCCGCCTCGAGGCGCAGTCGATGGAGGCGTGGGTATCACACCTGCACGCCTCGCCGCTGGGCCGCAACATCCGGGTGCCGCAGGTGTTCTGGGACTTCACCAGCGACCGGGTGCTGACGATGGAGCGGGTGCAGGGCATCCGCATCGACGACGTCGCCGCCGTCCGCAAGGCCGGGTTCGACGGGACCGAGCTGGTCAAGGCGCTGCTGTTCTCGCTGTTCGAGGGCGGGCTGCGGCACGGACTGTTCCACGGCGACCTGCACGCGGGCAACCTCTACGTCGACGACGAGGGCCGCATCGTGTTCTTCGACTTCGGGATCATGGGCCGCATCGATCCCCGCACCCGCTGGCTGCTGCGCGAGCTGGTGTACGCGCTGCTGGTGAAGAAGGACCACGCCGCGGCGGGCAAGATCGTGGTGCTGATGGGCGCCGTCGGCACCATGAAGCCCGAGGCCCAGGCCGCCAAGGACCTGGAGAAATTCGCCACCCCGCTGACCATGCAGACGCTGGGCGACATGTCCTACGCCGACATCGGGCGGCAGCTGTCGGCCCTGGCCGACGCCTACGACGTGAAGCTGCCCCGCGAGCTGGTGCTGATCGGCAAGCAGTTCCTCTACGTCGAGCGATACATGAAGCTGCTGGCGCCGAAGTGGCAGATGATGTCCGACCCGCAGCTGACCGGCTACTTCGCGAACTTCATGGTCGAGGTGAGCCGCGAGCACCAGTCAGAAGAGGTCTGATGGAGGTCCGCACCGGGCACGCCACCTCGGACGGCGAGGTGAAGCTGTACTACGAGGACATGGGCGACATCGACCACCCGCCCGTGCTGCTGATCATGGGGCTGGGCGCCCAGCTGGTGCTGTGGCGAACCGCCTTCTGCGAGCGGCTGGTCGACCACGGGCTGCGCGTGATCCGGTACGACAACCGCGACGTCGGCCTGTCGAGTAAGACCCGGCACCGCGGTTCGGGCCAGCCGCTGGTGACGCGGTTGGCCCGCTCCTGGCTGGGGCTGCCGAGCGACGCGCCGTACAAGCTCGAGGACATGGCCGACGACGCCGCGGCCGTCCTGGATCACCTGGGGATCGAGCACGCACACATCGTGGGCGCGTCGATGGGCGGCATGATCGCCCAGATCTTCGCCGCACGATTCCGAGAGCGGACCAAGACCCTGGGCGTCATCTTCTCCAGCAACAATTCGGCCTGCCTGCCGCCGCCCGGCCCCCGCCAGTTGCTCGCGCTGATCAAGGGCCCGGCGCCGGACTCGCCACGCGACGTGATCGTCGACAACGCGATCCGGGTCAGCAAGATCATCGGCAGCCAGCGCTACCTGGCGCCCGAGGAGCAGCTGCGGGCCGAGGCCATCGAGAGCTACGAACGCAGCTACTACCCGTGGGGTGTCGCCCGGCACTTCGACGCCGTGCTGGGCAGCGGCAGCCTGAAGCACTACAACCGGCGCACCGCCGCACCGACCGTGGTGATCCACGGCCGGGCCGACAAGCTGATGCGCCCCTTCGGGGGCCGCGCGGTGGCCAGGGCCATCGACGGCGCTCGATTGGTGTTATTCGACGGGATGGGACATGATCTGCCACAGCAGTTGTGGGATCAGGTGATCGGCGTGCTGACGAGCAACTTCGCCAAGGCGAGCTGAGCCAAAATCACTCGAACGAAACGCTTCCCCTACGATCTCAGTCCGAGTCGCCGGGTTGTACGGTTGTCAAAGGAGGTGGGTCCACCAATGGCCAAGCTGAAGCCGTATTACGAAGAGTCGCAGGCAACCTACGACATTTCAGACGACTTCTTCGCGCTGTTTCTCGACCCCAACATGGTGTACACCTGCGCGTACTACAAAAACGACGACATGACGCTGGAAGAGGCGCAGCTGGCCAAGCTCGACCTGGGGCTGGACAAGCTGAAGCTCGAGCCGGGAATGACGGTGCTCGACGTCGGTTGTGGCTGGGGCGGGGCCGTGGTCCGCGCGGTCGAGAAGTACGACGTCAACGTCATCGGCATCACGCTCAGCCGCAACCATTACGCCCGCACCAAGGAGAGGCTGGCCGCGATCGGAACGACGCGGCGGGCCGAGGCCCGGCTGCAGGGCTGGGAAGAATTCGACGAGCAGGTCGACCGGATCATGAGCTTCGAGGCCTTCGACGCCTTCAAAAAGGAACGCTGGCCCGCCTTCTGGGATTGGGCGTACAAGACGCTGCCCGATAACAGCCGGATGATGATGCACAGCATCTTCACCTATCCGCAGTCGTCGTGGAAGGATCGCGGCATTCAAATCACGATGTCGGATCTGCGTTTCTTCCATTTCCTGGGAAAGGAAATCTTCCCCGGCGGCCAGATGTGCGGCGAGACCGATATCGTCGACCTCGCGCAAGCCAGCGGCTTCTCGATCGAGCAGGTCCAATACCTGCAGCCGCATTACGCCCGGACGCTGGACACCTGGGCCGCCAATCTGGAGGCCAACCGCGAACAGGCCATCGCCATCCAGTCCGTCGAGGTCTACGACCGCTTCATGCGCTACCTGACCGGCTGCGCGGACCTGTTCCGCAAGGGCATCTCGAACGTCGCCCAATACACGCTCACCAAGTAGCGGCCGGCGCGCAAAAACTCCGGCGCACGCGCGCGCCGCTGCGCCGTTTCGGGTCCCCGGCGAGTACCGTCCCCGAGTGGGCGGCCACCCCATCGGTGCCCGTCCCCTGGGGAGGACAGATGTCTGACAACCCGGCCGGCGCTGCGCGTGCGCGATGCAACTCGGACGACGTGCGGGCGCACTACGACCTCTCGAACGAATTCTTCGCGCTCTTCCAGGATCCGACCCGGACATATAGCTGCGCGTACTTCCCCCGCGCGGACATGACCCTTCAGGAAGCGCAGCTGGCCAAGCTCGACCTGACCCTGGACAAGCTCGGGCTCCAGCCGGGGATGACCCTGCTCGACGTCGGCTGCGGCTGGGGTTCGGCGCTCAAACGCGCCGTGGAGCGCTACGACGTCAACGTCGTCGGGTTGACCCTGTCCAGGAACCAGCACGCATTCTGCCAGCAGATGCTCGACGGGATCGACACCCACCGGTCGCGGCGGGTACTGCTGTGCGACTGGTCCGAGTTCAGCGAACCGGTGGACCGCATCGTCACCATCGAGGCGTTGGAGCACTTCGGCTTTCACCGCTACGACGACTTCTTCAAGTTCGCCTACACCTCGCTGCCCGGCGACGGCGTGATGCTGCTGCACTCGATCACCGGGTTGCACGGAAAGCAGGTCATCGAGCGCGGCCTGCCGCTGACGATCGAGGTCGCCAAGTTCATCAGGTTCATCGTGACCGACATCTTCCCGGGCGGCCGCCTGCCGATGATCGAAACCATCGAGCAGCACGCGGCGAAGGTCGGCTTCGGGGTCACCCGCGTGCAGTCGCTACGGGCCGACTTCGCCAGGACCCTCGATCTGTGGGCTGAGGCCCTGCGAGCGCGCAGGGAGGAGGCCGTCGAGATCCAGTCCGAGGAGGTGTACGAGCGCTACATGCGGTACCTGACGGGCTGTGCCAGGGCTTTCCGTACGGGCTACATCGACTGCAACCAATTCACGCTGCAAAAGTAAGGTTGGGTATCGTTGCACGTCACACCCGAGGCAAGTGCGCGGGAAATACGCAGTGAACTTCATCCAGGAGAACAAGACTAATGGCTGATCAACCGGCTAGCCCGACGAAGATTCGGACGGCTCCCGAGGACATCCAGGCGCACTACGACGTCTCCGACGACTTCTTCGCCCTGTTCCAGGACCCGACGCGGACCTACAGCTGCGCCTACTTCGCGCGCGACGACATGACGCTGGAAGAGGCGCAATACGCCAAGATCGACCTGAACCTGGACCAGCTGGACCTCAAGCCGGGCATGACCCTGCTGGACATCGGCTGCGGCTGGGGCACCACCATGAAGCGCGCCGTCGAGCGGTTCGACGTCAACGTCATCGGTCTGACGCTGTCCAAGAACCAGCACGCCCGCTGCGAGCAGGTGTTGGCGTCGATCGACAGCGACCGTTCGCGCCAGGTCCGGCTGCAGAACTGGGAGGACTTCAACGAGCCCGTCGACCGCATCGTGTCGATCGAGGCCTTCGAGCACTTCGGGCACGAGAACTACGACGACTTCTTCAAGCGGACGTTCGACATCATGCCCGAGGACGGCCGGATGACCGTGCAGAGCAGTGTCAGCTTCCACCCGTACGAACTGGCCGCCCGCGGCAAGAAGCTGACCTTCGAGACGGCGCGGTTCATCAAGTTCATCATCACCGAGATCTTCCCGGGTGGCCGGCTGCCGTCCACCCAAATGATGGTCGACCACGGCGAGAAGGCGGGCTTCGTTGTGCCCGAACCGCTTTCGCTGCGTCCGCACTACATCAAGACGCTGCACATCTGGGGTGACAACCTCGAGGCGAATAAGGACAAGGCCATCGAGGTGACCTCCGAAGAGGTCTACAACCGCTACATCAAGTACCTGCGCGGGTGCGAGCACTACTTCACCGACGAGGCGCTCGACGTCAGCCTGGTGACGTACCTGAAGCCGGGAGCCGTCAGCTGATTTTCGCCGCCCCTGTCGGATTAGGGCTGCGTCGTTCGTCGGATAGGTAGAGAGTGGAGCACGGGGCTTCGCTCGCTATCTGGAGGTGACGAGACATGCAGTACTTCGCCTTGTTGATCAGCAGGGAACAAGATCGCGCGCCCGAAGGCCCGGACGCGATGGCCGCCTGGGGGAAGTTCCACGCCAAGGCCGGCGCGGCGATCAAATCCGGGGACGCCCTGGCGCCCGCCGCCGCCGCGGCGGTCATCACCGGGGGCCCGGACGCGCCGGTGGTCACCGACGGACCCTTCGCCGAATCGGCCGAGGTGGCCTGCGGCTTCTACCTGTTCGAGGCCGAAAACCTCGACGAGGCGCTGGCGTTGGCGCGCGACGTCCCGCTCGCCACGTTCGGCGCGGTCGAGGTGTGGCCCACGGTGCACTCGGTCGAGCTGTCCCGCGAGCTCACCGGCAACGACTGGCTCGCGCTGCTTCTGGAGCCGGCCGAATCCGCGCACACCCCGGGCACACCGGAGTGGGAGGCGGTGGCGGCGAAGCACGCCGATCTCCACGCGGCCGCGGGTGATCACATCATCGGCGGCGCCGCGTTGCACGATCGGTCCACGGCGACGACCGTGCGGGTGCGCGACGGCGAGGTTTTGATCACCGACGGTCCCTACGTGGAGGGCGCCGAAATCGCCACCGGGATCTACCTGTTGAGTGCCGCGGACCGCGAAGAGGCCGTCAAGCTGGCGTCGATGATCCCCGCCTCGACGGTGCAGGTGCGGCAGCTGGCTGGGCTCTCGGGGCTCTGAGCGACGCCGGTGTCCGACCTGGACGGCGTCTTTCGTCGGGAATGGGGGCCCGCCGTCGCCGCGCTCGCGCGGTGGTCCGGCGACCTCACCGTCGCGGAGGACGCCGTCCAGGAAGCCTGCGCCGAGGCGCTTCGCAGCTGGGGCCGCGACGGTCCGCCGGACAATCCCGGCGGCTGGCTGGTGACCGTCGCCCGCAACCGGGCGCGCGATCGCCTGCGTCGCGAAACCATCCGCCCCGGAAAGGAATTGGCGGCCGTGATCGACGAAATCCGGGCGCGCACCGATCACACCGACCCGTCTCCGGTGCGCGACGACGAACTGCGGATGATGTTCACCTGCGCGCACCCCGCCCTGGACCGCCAGTCGCAGCTGGCGCTAACCCTGCGGCTGGTGTCGGGGTTGACCGTCACCGAGATCGCCCGCGCGCTGTTGCAGACCGACGCGGCGATCGGCCAGCGGATCACGCGCGCCAAGAGCAAGATTCGGCACGCGAACATCCCGCTGCGGGTGCCGCCGGCCGAGCTGCTGGGTGAGCGCACCCCGCACGTGCTGGGTTGCGTGTATTCGGTGTTCACCGAGGGGTATTGGTCGACGGCCGGCCCGTCGGCGATCCGCGACGAACTGTGCGACGAGGGGATCCGGCTGGCCGGCGAGTTGTGCGCGCTGATGCCGCAGGAACCCGAGGCCCACGCGCTGGCCGCCCTGATGCTGCTGCACGATTCGCGGCGAGCCACGCGGGTGGGCGACACCGGGATGCTGGTGCCGCTCGAGGAGCAGGACCGCCGCCGGTGGGACCGCGGCCGCATCGCCCGGGGCCTGGATCGGCTTCGCCTGGCCGAGGGATCGACCGGCCCCTACCTCCCGCAGGCGGTGATCGCCGCGGTGCACGCGACGGCGCCCTCCTGGGAGAAGACGGACTGGGCCACCATCTGCGCGGCCTACGACCGGCTGGTGCGGCTGACCGATTCGCCGGTCGTGCGCGCCAACCGCGCCCTGGCGGTCGGATTCCGCGACGGCCCGGACGCCGGCCTGGCCGCCCTGGACGAGGTGGCGCACGACGCCCGGTTAAGCCGCTCCAACCTGGTCGCGACGGTGCGCGCCGACCTGCTGCGGCGCGCCGGCAGGCCGGCCGATGCCGTCACCTGGTACCGAGAAGCGTTGGCGGTCAACGGTTCCGAGCCGGGCCGCGAGTTCCTGCGGCGGCGCATCGCTGAGTGCGGCGGGTAGCCGCCCCGCGACTCAGGCCTCGGCGAAGTTCCGGGTGACCGACGGGTCCACCGGGATGCCCGGGCCCGTGGTCGTCGACACGGTGATCTTCTTCAGGTAACGGCCCTTCGAGGCGGACGGCTTGAGCCGCAGCACCTCGTCGAGGGCGGCGCCGTAGTTCTCCGCGAGGGCCTTCTCGTCGAAGGACGCCTTGCCGATGACGAAGTGCAGGTTGGCCTGCTTGTCGATGCGGAAGTTGATCTTGCCGCCCTTGATGTCGGCCACCGCCTTCGCGACGTCCGGGGTGACGGTACCCGTCTTGGGGTTGGGCATCAGGCCGCGCGGACCCAGGACGCGGGCGATGCGCCCGACCTTGGCCATCTGGTCGGGCGTCGCGATCGCGGCGTCGAAGTCCAGGAAGCCGCCCTGGATCTTCTCGATCAGGTCGTCGCTGCCGACGATGTCGGCCCCGGCGGCCTGCGCCTGCTCGGCCTTGTCGCCGACCGCGAACACCGCGACCCGGGCGGTCTTACCGGTGCCGTGCGGCAGGTTGACCGTGCCGCGGACCATCTGGTCCGCCTTGCGCGGGTCGACGCCGAGCCGGATCGCCACCTCGACCGTCGCGTCCTGCTTGGCCGAGGCGGTCTCCTTGGCGAGCTTGGCCGCCTCCAGCGGGCTGTACAGGTTGTTGCGGTCCACCTTCTCGGCGGCGGCGCGGTATGCCTTGCTGTTCTTGCTCATTCGATCAATCCAATCTCGTGGTTGGTTGTGGTTAGTCGGGCCGAAGCTGGCCCTCCCACGTCTAGCTGAGTTCGTCCCTATTCGACGGTGATCCCCATCGACCGGGCGGTGCCGGCGATGATCTTGGCGGCCGCGTCGATGTCGTTGGCGTTGAGGTCGGTCTTCTTGGTCTCGGCGATCTCGCGAACCTGGTCCCAGGTGACCTTGGCGACCTTGGTCTTGTGCGGCTCGGCCGAGCCCTTGCCCACGCCCGCGGCCTTGAGCAGCAGCTTGGCGGCCGGCGGCGTCTTGAGCGCGAAGGTGAAGCTGCGGTCCTCGTAGACCGTGATCTCCACCGGGATGACCTGGCCGCGCTGGTTATCCGTGGCAGCGTTGTAGGCCTTGCAGAACTCCATGATGTTGACGCCGTGCTGGCCGAGCGCGGGTCCGACCGGCGGGGCGGGGTTGGCCTGCCCGGCCACGATCTGCAGCTTGATCAGCCCAACGACTTTCTTCTTCGGGGCCATGGGTGTTGGTGTTCCTTCCTAGCTAACGTTCTAAATCTTCGAAACCTGGCTGAACGTCAATTCCACCGGCGTCTCGCGGCCGAAGATCGACACCAGCACCTTGAGCTTCTGCTGTTCGCCGTTGACCTCGCTGATGGTCGCGGGCAAGGTCGCGAACGGCCCGTCCATGACCGTCACCGACTCGCCGACCTCGTAGTCGACCTCGACGGCCGGCCGCTCCAGCCCGCCGGCCTCGGCGGCGGCGGCGGTGGTGGCCGCGCCCTTGGCGGCCTTCTTGGCCGCGCCACGCGGCAGCAGGAACTTGACCACGTCGTCAAGCGTCAGGGCCGACGGCCGCGACGTCGCGCCGACGAACCCGGTGACGCCGGGGGTGTTGCGGACCGCGGCCCACGAGTCGTCGGTCAGGTCCATGCGCACCAGGATGTAGCCCGGCAGCACCTTGCGGTTGACCTGCTTGCGCTGGCCGTTCTTGATCTCGGTGACCTCTTCGGTGGGCACCTCGACCTGGAAGATGTAGTCGCCGACGTCCAGGTTCTGCACGCGGGTCTCGAGATTGGCTTTGACCTTGTTCTCGTATCCCGCGTAGGAGTGGATCACGTACCAGTCACCCGGCTTGCTGCGCAGCTCCGCCTTGAGCGCGGCCGCCGGGTCGACCTCTTCGGTCGACTCCTCGGGGGCTTCGGCCGCCGAGGTTTCCGTGGTCTCGGCGTCCTCGGTGCGCTCTTCTACGTCGACCGCTTCACCCGCGGACGTGTCACCGTCGAAGGTAGTCACGGTTTTCAGTCCTCTCTATCCATCGCTCAGCCGAACACCAGCAGCACGAGCTTGGTGAGGCCAAAATCCGCGAGGCCGACCAGCGCCACCATGAAGGCCAGGAACGCCAGCACCACCGACGTGTAGGTGATCATCTGCTTGCGGTTCGGCCAGATGACCTTCCGCATCTCCGCAACCACCTGCTTGAGGTAGTTGAAGACGAAGACGAACGGGTTGGCCGAACGGTCTCCGGGCTTCTTCGGCTTCTTGCCCTTCTTGGCCTTCTTGGCTTTGGCGCCCTTGTCCTCCTTGGCGGCCTCCGCCTCGTCCGCCGACTCTACGTCGACGTCCTGGCCCGTGTCGGCCGCTCGCTGCCGAGATCGTTTGCCGGTCGGGCGCTGCGGCCGCGTCACCACAGCGGTCCGGCCGCCGCTCGCGCGGTCGTCCTCCCTGTCGGCGCCGTCGCTTGTGGCGTCGTTGGCAGCGTCGCCTTCGTCGCTCACCGCATGCTCCTTAAGTTTGCCGGTCTCCCGCGGGCCGTCCCGTGGTGGACGGCCACTATTCCAGTGTCCACCATGGCACGCCTTTCTATTGTCCGGCTCCTCCTCGGGCCCGGTGCGGCCCGCATCGTCGCCAGACGTCGCGTTCAGCAGGGGCGACAGGACTTGAACCTGCAACCTGCGGTTTTGGAGACCGCTGCTCTGCCAGTTGAGCTACGCCCCTTCGCGGTTGGCAGGCCAACCTGCGCTTACCTACCGGGGCTTACATGACACGCGCGCCCTCCGATCGCTCGAATCCCGGAAAGCGCGCTGATGCTGGGAAAACCCCGAGGTCCGAGTGTACATCGACGCGGGAGTCAGATACTAATTACGCCGTCCTGACGACCTGGCCGGACTCCGGGTCCCATTTGAGGTTCTCCGACTCTGCGTACTGGCTCATCAGCGTCGTGTAGGACTGCAGGACCACCCGGCCCTCATCGTCGGTGCAGGTGTTCCTGGTGACCACGATGTCGGCGCCGAACCGCTCGTCGACCGAGTGGATGTCCATCCGGGCCCACAGCTTGTCGCCGGCCTTGATCGGCCTGGAGAAAACGAACCGCTGGTCGACCTGGACGATCACCAGGGTCTCCATGCCGATGTCGACGTGGCGGAAGAAGTCGAGCTGGACCAGCTTGGCGAAGATCGTCGCATAGGTCAGCGGCGCCAGGATCGCGTCGTGGCCGAGTTCGGCGGCCGCGTCCTCGCTGTAATGGGCCGGGTGGCGGTCCTTGACGGCCAACGCAAACTGGCGGAGTTGTTCACGGCCCACGACGAAGTAGTCCGGGTACCGCCAGATCATTCCGCGGATGTCGGTTTTGAGCGCCATGGGCTACGCGAGGGTCGCGGACGCGATGGCCCTACCGAAGATCTTCTTGCCGCCGGTGGTGGCCGTCAACGCGATGGTCACGGACTTGGTTTCCGGGTCAGCCGACTTCACCCGGCCGTTGAAGACCAGCTCGGCGCCCATGCCGTCGTTGGGCACAGGCACCACCGCGGTGAACCGCACGTTGTACTCGGTGACCGCGCCGGGGTCACCGATCCACGCGGTGACATAGCCGCCGCCGATGCCCATGGTCAGCATGCCGTGCGCGATCGCGGTGTCCAGCCCGACGACCTTGGCCATCTCGTCGTCCCAGTGGATCGGGTTCAGGTCACCCGAGACGCCCGCGTAATTCACCAGGTCCTGACGGGTCAGCGGGTAGGTCCGCTCCGGGAGCTGATCGCCCACCTTCACCGAGCTGAACTCACGCAGTGGCATCAGAAAATCCCTCTTCTCCATCCTCGCCCGCACGGCCCGCCAGGGTCGTGTAGGTCTCTTGCACAACATCACCGGCCTCGTTGGTGATGATGTTCTTGGTCACGATGATCTGGGTGCCGTGCGAAACCCGCATCGAGTCGACGTAGACGTCGCAGTACAGCGTGTCGCCCGCCACGATCGGCGCCATGAACTTCAGCACCTGGTCGACCTGCACGATCTGCGCGTCGTGGACGGCAACGTTCGCGTGCTTGAAGAACGCCGACTGCGCCTTGTAGCCGAATACGCAGATGAACGTCAGCGGCGCCAGCAGGCCGGCATAGCCCAGCTCCGCGGCCGCCTTCTCCTCGAGGAACATGGCGTCGTCGTTCTGCACGGCGACGGCGTACTCACGGATCTTCTCCCGCTCCACGACGTAATGGTCGGGATAGCGGTAGTGCATCCCGACGATGCTCTCGCTTAACGGCACGGCTCTAAAATCTACCTAGTCAGGGGCGAATAACGGGTCGCGGGTCGCCGCTAGCGCGTTTCCCGGTGGGCCTGGTGCTTGCCGCAGTTCGGGCAGAACTTCTTCAGTTCCATGCGGTCCGGGTCGTTCCGGCGGTTCTTCTTGGTGATGTAGTTGCGGTGCTTGCACACCTCGCAGGCCAAGGTGATCTTCGGCCGGACGTCGGTACTGGAAGCCATGACGGTTCTCTCTCAACTCTCTAAAAAGTGCGCGTTGTTGTGTTGTAGCGATGGCCGGACTCGAACCGGCGACCTAACGATTATGAGTCGTTCGCTCTAACCGACTGAGCTACATCGCCTCTGGCCACCCCTTTTGGGGTAGGGCCGCCCACGCCTGCTCGGCGTCCGCCGAGCCCCCTAACGGAATCGAACCGTTGACCTTTTCCTTACCATGGAAACGCTCTACCGACTGAGCTAAGGGGGCCGTTCACCCGAATCGGACGCGGTGCCGCGGGCCTAAAAGAGGGTACAGCCTGGCCCGCAACCGGACCAAACCCACGGGCGCTACGGGGCGGCGCCACCGCTGGGACGGGGCCGCCAGGCGCTCAGGTCGCTGAACTCGTCGTACTCCTCGGCCGGTTCGTCGGCGTCGGCCTCGGTGAGCAGGGTGCGCAATGCCAGGTTGACGGCCTCGCGGGCATCGGCCAGATGGAAGCGGCGGATCGCCTCGTCGATCAGATCGACGTCGATCTCGATTTCGACCTTCTTCCTCATGCGCCAACAATACCCAGCGGGCGTGAGCCCAATCGCTGCTCGCGGGCGGTGTCCGGCAAAGTTCACGCCGGGGCCGTGGCCCCCGGCCGGGCACGCCCTAGTCTGGTCACGTGTCAACGGACCGGCTGTACTTTCGCCAACTGCTCTCCGGCCGCGACTTCGCCGCCGGCGACATGTTCGCGACCCAGATGCGCAACTTCGCCTACCTGATCGGCGACCGCCAAACGGGCGACTGCGTGGTGGTCGACCCCGCGTACGCGGCCGGTGATCTTCTCGACACGCTCGAGGCCGACGGCATGCACCTGTCCGGAGTGCTGGTGACCCATCACCATCCCGATCACGTCGGCGGATCGATGATGGGCTTCTCGCTGCAGGGCCTGGCCGAGCTGCTGGAACGCAAAGCTGTGCCGGTACACGTCAATACCCATGAGGCGCAATGGGTTTCGCGGGTGACCGGGATCAGCCTCGGGGATCTCACCGCCCACGAGAATCACGACAAGGTCAGCATCGGGGACATCGAGATCGAGTTGCTGCACACGCCCGGCCACACGCCCGGCAGTCAGTGCTTCCTGCTCGACGGTCGCCTGGTCGCCGGTGACACGTTGTTCCTGGAGGGCTGCGGGCGCACCGACTTTCCCGGCGGCGACTCCGACGAGATGTACCGCAGCCTGCAGCAACTCGCGACACTGCCCGGTGACCCGACGGTCTTTCCGGGACACTGGTATTCGGCGGAGCCGAGCGCTTCGCTGTCGGAGGTCAAGCGTTCCAACTACGTGTATCGCGCCGCGGACCTCGCCCAATGGCGAATGTTGATGGGCGGCTGACGGTCGCTCGGCCACAACGGGCCGGCCACCGGCCTGTGATATAAGCGGAGGGTGGATTCCATGGGGTGGATCCAGGACAGCTGGCACGGGATCACAAACGTCGGATCCAGCACCTGGATTGCGTGGGCGGCGTGGGCGGCGATTGCGCTCGCCGCCATCACCCTGGTCTTCACCAACAGGCAGATCACCCGCAACCGCCGGCTGGCCGCGGAGCAGACGCGCCCGCAGGTCTCGATGTTCATGGAACCGCACCCCGCCGACTGGCACGTGATCGAGCTGGTGGTCAGGAACTTCGGCCAGACCGCGGCGTACGACGTCACATTCTCGTTCGTCAACCCGCCGACGGTGGCCGAGTACGAGAACGCGACCGACGGCTACGCCGACGTCGTCGAACTGCGGCTCCCCCGCGAGCTGCCGTACCTCGCCCCCGGCCAGGAATGGCGGATGGTGTGGGATTCGGCGCTGGACCGCGCCGAGATAGGCAGCGGCATCGAGTCCCGCTTCACCGGCACGATCAGCTATTTCGATCAACCCGAGCGTCCGCGCGGCTGGCGGTTCTGGGAACGCGACCGCCGTCCGCTGGAAACTCAGGTGACGCTCGACTGGGATTCCCTGCCGCCCGTCCAGCGCATCGAGCTGATGACCACCCATGATCTGGCGAAGCGGGAGAAGCAGAAGCTGGAGCTGCTGCGCGGCCTGCTCACCTACTTCCACTACGCGAGCAAGGAAACCCGCCCCGAGGTGTTCCGCAGCGAGATCGAACGGATCAACGGCGCCGTGCGGGAAACGCAGGACAGATGGCGCACCCGCCAGCTCGACGACCCCACCGATGTCAGCCTGCGCTGGAGTGAGGCCCCGGACGACCTGGGCAAACACCACAGCCAGCCGGCGTGACGGCAAGGAGCCCAGCAACGATGAGCGGCCCGGTCCACTACAGCCTCAAGGATTCGATCGCGGTCATCCGGATGGACGACGGCAAGGTCAACGCCCTGGGCCCGACGATGCAGCAGGCCCTGGGCGAGGCGATCGACCGGGCCGAGGCGGACAACGCCGGGGCGCTGGTGATCACCGGCAACGAGCGGGTGTTCAGCGGCGGGTTCGACCTGAAGATCCTGACGTCCGGCGAGGCGCAGCCGGCGATCGACATGCTGCGCGGCGGCTTCGAACTGTCCTACCGGCTGTTGTCGCATCCCAAGCCGGTGGTGATGGCCTGCACCGGCCACGCCATCGCGATGGGGGCGTTCCTGCTCGCGTCGGGCGACCACCGGGTGGCCGCGCACGCCTACAACATTCAGGCCAACGAGGTGGCGATCGGCATGGTCATCCCGTATGCCGCGCTGGAGATCATGAAGCTGCGGCTGACGCAGT
>NZ_LZJB01000169.1:0-2080 GCF_001666895.1 Mycobacterium sp. E3298 | reverse complement strand
CGGGGGCCAGGTCCGATGGCGTCAGGCCGCCGCCACCGCTGCGGACGTGACTGCAGATGCCGCTCAGCGCGTCGAACCACAATTCGCTCAGGCGGGCCACCTGGGCCTCGTCGAGCGCGGAGCGCGCCCAGGTCCAGTTGGCCTGCAGGAGCGGGCCGCCCGCGGTGTCCAGGGTGCCTGCGTTGAGTTCGACGGTGTGCGGCAACGGCATCGGCACCGCGGTCGCCGCGCCGGCGGACGCCAGGCTGTCCTGGTCGAGCCGCCACAGTTCGCTGGACAGGTCGCCGGCGCCGCCCAGCCGCCCGAGGTAGTTGAACCCGATCACCGGGTCCGACACGTCCAGTTCGACGTCGGGGTTCAGGTAGCGCAGCAGCCCGTAGGTCAGGCCGTCGGGCAGGGCGCGCAGCTGTTCCTTGGCGTCCTTGACCAGTGCCCCCAACTCCGCCTCACCCGCGACGACCTGCCCCCAGGACAACCCGCCGATCTGCAAGGCGACCGGGTACTTGGTGGTGAACCAGCCCACGGTGCGGGACAGGTCCACGTGCGGCCCCAACTCCTCTTGGCGGCCGTGGCCCTCGACGTCGATACCGATCGGTGCGCCGGTGCCCACGAACTGCGCCCAGGCCAACCCGAACGCGATCAGCAGGATGTCCTGCACGCCGGCGTGGAACGCCGCGGGCACCTCGCCCAGCAACAACCGGGTGGTGTCGGCGTCCAGCGACACCGACAGCTGTCCCGCACTGACGTAGGTGTCGATGTCGGGCCGCACCGACGGCAACGGGGCCGGGGTCGACGAGATCTGCCGCCACGCGTCGGCCGTCTCGGCGACCTCCGGTCGGCGCGCGTGCTCCGCCAGCAGCGACGACCACCGCGCGAACGACATGCCGGCCACCGGCAGCGCCACCGGCTGCCCGCTGTGGTGTTGAGCCCACGCGATGTTCAAGTCTTCCAACAGGATTCGCCATGACACGCCGTCGACGGCCAGGTGGTGGATGATCAGCGCCAGCTGGCCGGTACCGGGCACCCACACCGCGCGCAGCATCGCGCCGCTGGCCGGGTTCAGCTGCGCGACCGCCGTCGACAACGCCGCGTCGGACAGCGTCTCCACGGTGTGCACGCAACCGGCGGCGTCGACTTCGCCAACCTCGGACACCCGCAGCGACCAGCCACCCGCGCCGTCGTCGTCGACCCGCAGCCGTAGCATCGCGTGCCGATCCAGCAAAGCCTGCAGCACCAGTACGACGTCGGCTTCGCCGACCCCCGCCGGGGCCTGCACCACCATCGTCTGGTTGAACTGCTCGACCGGGCCGTCGACGCTGTGCAGCCAGCGCATGATCGGGGTCGCGATCACCGGCCCGATGCCCTCGTCGACCACGTCGTCGTCGGTGGCCAGCGAGGCCACCCGGGCCAGCCGGGCCACGCTCTGCTCGACGAAGATGTCGCGCGGGCGGCAGACGACGCCGGCCGCCCGGGCGCGGGCGACCACCTGCATCGACAGGATGCTGTCGCCGCCGAGGTCGAAGAACGAATCGTCGACGCCGACCCGCTCGACTCCGAGCACCTGGGCGTAGATGCCGGCCAGGATCTCCTCGATGGCGGAGCTCGGGGCGCGGTAGTGATCGGAGTCGGAGTATTCCGGCGCCGGCAGCGCGCGGGTGTCGAGTTTGCCGTTGACGGTCAGCGGCAGCGCCTCGAGCACCACCACCGCGGTGGGCACCATGTAGGTCGGCAGCCGCTCGCCGAGCTGATTGCGGATCTCGGCCGGGTCGGCGGTCCCGGTCACGTAGCCCACCAGGCGCTTGTCGCCGGGGCGGTCCTCGCGGGCGATCACGGCCGCCTCGTTGACGCCGTCCAGCGCGGCCAGGGCGGCGTGCACCTCGCCGAGCTCGATGCGGTACCCGCGGATCTTGACCTGCTCGTCGGCGCGGCCCATGTACTGCAGCTGGCCGTCGGCGCCCCAGCGCACCAGGTCGCCGGTGCGGTACATGCGCGCACCGGACCCGCCGAACGGGCACGCCACAAACCGGGTGGCGGACAGCCCGGACCGGCCCACATACCCGTACGCCAGGCCCCGGCCGGC
>NZ_LZJB01000168.1:0-4704 GCF_001666895.1 Mycobacterium sp. E3298 | reverse complement strand
GGCGGGCGCGGGGTGTCTTGGACGTCCTTGCCGGCGACGGCGTGCCAGGCCTCCCGCACGTCGGGGTTGAGGTCGGCGGCGGTGAACACCGCGCGCACGCCGGGCAGCGCCAGCGCGGCCGAGGCGTCGATGCCGTTGATCCGCGCCCGTGCGAACGGGCTGCGCACGAAGCAGGCGTGCAGCATGCCGGGCCGCGAGATGTCGTCTACGAAGCTGCCGCGGCCGGTCAGCAGCCGGCCGTCCTCAACCCGCTGGACTCGGGTGCCCGCGTATCGGGGCGCCGGAGTGGAGGGAGCCTGCACGTCCTGAGTCATCGTGCTCCATTGGTTGTCGCTAGGCGAGAAGCTGAATGTCATCATAGGAGAGTGGCGTTATCGCAGTCGAGCGGCCCGGCGCCGCGCAGCGTCGGGGTGCTGCTGGCCGCGGGAGCCGGGCGGCGCTACGGCAAGCCGAAGGTGCTGGTGGACGGGTGGCTTCAGGCCGCGGTCGACGCCCTGCGGGCCGGGGGCTGCGCGGACGTGGTCGTCGTGCTGGGCGCCGCCCAGGTGGCGGTTCCGGCCGGATCCACCGCGGTGACGGTCCGGCGGTGGCGGGACGGGCTGAGCGCCTCGGTCCGCGCCGGCCTCGAGCGGGCCGACCGGCTGCGCGCGGACTACGCGGTGCTGCACGTCGTCGACGCCCCCGATGTGGGGCCCGCGGTGGTCGCGCGCGTTCTCGGCCGGGCGATCGCATCACCCGCCGGGCTGGCGCGCGCCGCGTTCGGCGACCGCCCGGGGCATCCGGTGGTCGTCGCCCGCCGCCATTGGCCCGAGGTCCTGTCGAGCATCTCCGGCGACAGCGGCGCCGGCGCGTACCTGCGGACCCGGCGCGACGTCGAGATCGTCGACTGCGCGGATCTCGCCGGCGGTCAGGACATCGACGAGCCCTAGGCCGCCGCGGGCGGGTCGGCGGCGGGCAGCGCGGCGTCTTGGGCGGCCGCGTGCACGCGATGGCGGACGAGGTACCAGCCGCCGATCAGCCCGGGGATGCCGAGGGCCAACGCGCCGAGCAGCCAGGGGCCCTGAACCTTGTCCAGCAACATCAGGACCAGGACGCCGGCCAGGAAGGCCAGCGTCAGGTAGCCGCTGTAGGGCGCCAGCGGCATCCGGAAGTGCGGCCGCTGCACCTCACCGGCGCGGGACAGCCGGTAGAACCGCAGCTGGCTCGCCACGATCGTCCCCCAGGCGACCACCACGCCCACGGCGGCGATGTGGAGCACGATTTCGAACGCCTGGCTGGGTTTGACGGCGTTGAGCACGATGCCCAACAGGCCGACCACGGCGGTGAGCAGGATTCCGCCGTAGGGCACGCCGGTCTTGGTCATCGGCGCGGTGAATTTCGGGCCGCTGCCGTTGATCGCCATGGACCGCAATATCCGGCCCGTGGAGTACAGCCCGGCATTCAGGCTGGAGAGCGCGGCGGTGAGCACGACCAGGTTCATCACACTGCCGGCCCCGCCGAAGCCGACCTTGGAGAAGAAGGTGACGAACGGGCTCACGTGGTCGCGGTAGGCGGTGTGTGGCAGCAGCAGCGCCAGCAGGACCGTCGACCCGATGTAGAAGATGGCGATGCGAAAGACCACCGAATTGATGGCCCGCGGCATGATCTTGTGCGGATTTGGGGTCTCGCCGGCCGCGATGCCGACGAGTTCGACCGCGGCGTAGGCGAAGACCACGCCCGAGGTGACCAGCACCAGGGGCAGCAAGCCGGCCGGCAGGAGTCCGCCGTGGCTGTCCCAGAGCGCCACACCGGGGTCGTGACCGTCGACCTTGAAGCGGCCGACCAGAAAGACGATGCCGACGACGAGGAACGTCACCAGGGCCAGCACCTTGATCAGCGAGGCCCAGAATTCGAGCTCGCCGAACAGCCTGACCGAGATCAGGTTCATCGCGAGCACGGCGACCAGCGCGATCAGCGCCAGCATCCACTGCGGGACGGTCTGGAACGTCGTCCAGTAGTGGCAGTAGTGCGCGATCGCGGTGGTGTCCACGATCCCGGTCATCGCCCAGTTGACGAAGTACAGCCAGCCCGCCGCGAAGGCGGCCTTCTCGCCGAAGAACTCCCGGGCGTAGGACACGAAGGATCCCGACGACGGGCGGTACAGCACCAGCTCGCCGAGGGCGCGCAGGATCAAGAAGACGAAGATGCCGCAGACCCCGTAGACGAGGAACAGCCCCGGTCCGGCCGACGCGAGCCTTCCGCCCGCGCCGAGGAACAGGCCGGTCCCGATGGCGCCGCCGAGGCCGATCATCTGGATCTGGCGATTGTTCAGGCCCTTGTGATAGCCCGAGTCTTCACGGGCGAGCCGCGCGGCGGCGCTGTCTTGCGATGACATTGGGTCCTGCCGTGTCGGCTCCGGGAAAGGCTCAGGCTAACCCACCGGTCCGCCGGCGCGCTCGGTCAGTGGCCGCGGCCCGGGCCGGTGTGTTCCCGACCAGGCCGCAGTGCCCCGCGACGCCGTCGCAGAGCCCCCGGGAACAAGACCGCGACCCTGGCCGTTAGCATGATCGACAAGTTGAGCGAACTACACTCAATGCTGGGTTGACACCACGGTGTCGGCAAGAGCAGGCTTGAGCGGGGTTCACTCAGCATAGTGGCACCAAAGAAGCTCTACTCAATCAGGAGGAATCACTATGGCTCGTGCGGTCGGTATCGACCTCGGGACCACCAACTCCGTCGTCGCAGTTCTCGAGGGCGGGGACCCCGTCGTCGTCGCCAACTCCGAGGGCTCACGGACGACCCCGTCCATCGTCGCGTTCGCGCGCAACGGCGAGGTGCTCGTCGGTCAGCCCGCCAAGAACCAGGCGGTGACCAACGTCGACCGCACCATCCGTTCGGTGAAGCGGCACATGGGCACGGATTGGTCCATCGAGATCGATGACAAGAAATACACCGCGCAGGAGATCAGCGCCCGGGTGCTGATGAAGCTGAAGCGCGACGCGGAGGCGTACCTCGGTGAGGACATCACCGACGCCGTGATCACCGTGCCGGCGTACTTCAACGACGCCCAGCGGCAGGCGACCAAGGAAGCCGGCCAGATCGCCGGCCTCAACGTGCTGCGCATCGTCAACGAGCCCACCGCGGCGGCGCTGGCGTACGGCCTGGACAAGGGCGAGAAGGAACAGACCATTCTGGTCTTCGACCTCGGCGGTGGCACGTTCGACGTGTCGCTGCTGGAGATCGGCGAGGGCGTGGTCGAGGTCCGCGCCACCAGCGGTGACAACCACCTCGGTGGCGACGACTGGGACGACAGGGTCGTCGAGTGGCTGGTCGACAAGTTCAAGGGCACCAGCGGCATCGACCTGACCAAGGACAAGATGGCGATGCAGCGGCTGCGTGAGGCCGCCGAGAAGGCCAAGATCGAGCTCTCGAGTTCGCAGAGCACCTCGATCAACCTGCCCTACATCACCGTCGACGCCGACAAGAACCCGCTGTTCCTCGACGAGCAGCTGACCCGCGCCGAATTCCAGCGCATCACCCAGGATCTGCTGGACCGCACGCGTCAGCCGTTCCAGTCTGTGATCAAGGACGCCGGCATCTCGGTGTCCGAGATCGACCACGTGGTGCTGGTGGGTGGTTCCACCCGCATGCCCGCGGTGTCCGACCTGGTCAAGGAGATGACCGGTGGCAAGGAGCCCAACAAGGGCGTGAACCCCGACGAGGTGGTGGCCGTTGGCGCCGCGCTGCAGGCGGGTGTCCTCAAGGGCGAGGTGAAAGACGTTCTGCTGCTTGATGTCACGCCGCTGAGTCTCGGTATCGAGACCAAGGGTGGCGTGATGACCAAGCTCATCGAGCGCAACACCACGATCCCCACCAAGCGGTCGGAGACCTTCACCACGGCCGACGACAACCAGCCGTCGGTGCAGATCCAGGTCTATCAGGGTGAGCGCGAGATCGCTTCGCACAATAAGCTGCTCGGCTCCTTCGAGCTGACCGGCATCCCGCCGGCGCCCCGTGGTGTCCCGCAGATCGAGGTCACCTTCGACATCGACGCCAACGGCATCGTGCACGTCACGGCCAAGGACAAGGGCACCGGCAAGGAGAACACGATCAAGATCCAGGAGGGCTCCGGCCTGTCCAAGGAGGAGATCGACCGGATGATCAAGGACGCCGAGGCGCACGCCGAGGAGGACCGTCAGCGCCGCGAAGAGGCCGACATCCGCAACCAGGCCGAGACGCTGGTCTACCAGACGGAGAAGTTCGTCGCCGAACAGCGTGGCGCCGAGGGCGGTTCGAAGGTCCCCGAGGACACCCTGAACAGGGTGGACGCGGCCGTGGCCGAGGCCAAGTCCGCGCTGGAAGGCACCGACATCTCCGCGATCAAGTCGGCGATGGAGAAGCTGGGCCAGGAGTCCCAGGCGCTCGGCCAGGCCATCTACGAGGCGACCCAAGCGGCCGGCGGTGCCGGTGGCGGCGGTGCCGGAGGCCCGCAGGCCGGTTCCGCTGACGACGTGGTGGACGCGGAGGTGGTCGACGACGACCGGGAGGCCAAGTGACCGAAGGGAATCCACACGAGCAGGTGACCGTCACCGACAAGCGGCGCATCGACCCCGAAACCGGTGAAGTCCGGCGGTCCTCTCCCGGCTCCGAGCCGGGAGAGGCCGCGCCGGGCGACTTCGCGGGTGAATCACCCGAGGAGGCCGGCAAGGCCGCCGAACTTTTGGG
>NZ_LZJB01000167.1:0-18935 GCF_001666895.1 Mycobacterium sp. E3298 | reverse complement strand
GGGCAGGGGTCGCCGCGCGGGGGGCCACGTTGACGTTGATCCGGGACGGCGAGCCGATCGAGGCGCTCGACGCGATGAGCTCGTGGTGGACCGCGATTCACGGGCACGGCCACCCGGTGCTGGACGCGGCGCTGACCACGCAGCTGGGAGTGATGAACCACGTCATGTTCGGCGGGCTCACGCACGAACCGGCCGCCCGGCTGGCGCAGCTGCTGGTGGACACCACCCCGGCCGGGCTGGACACCGTGTTCTTCAGCGATTCCGGATCGGTGTCCGTCGAGGTCGCGGTCAAGATGGCGCTTCAGTACTGGCGCAGCCGCGGCCGGCCCGGCAAGCACCGGCTGATGACCTGGCGGGGCGGCTACCACGGCGACACGTTCACGCCGATGAGCGTCTGCGATCCCGACGGCGGCATGCACACGCTGTGGACCGACATCCTGGCCCGCCAGGTGTTCGCCCCGCAGGTCCCGCGCGACTACGACCCCGGCTACACCGCGGCGTTCGAGCAGCAGCTCGCCGAGCACGCCGGCGAACTGGCGGCCGTCATCGTCGAACCGGTGGTGCAGGGCGCCGGCGGGATGCGCTTCCACGACCCCCGCTACCTGCGCGACCTGCGCGAGCTGTGCCGGCGGCACGACGTGCTGCTGATCTTCGACGAGATCGCCACCGGCTTCGGCCGCACCGGCGAGCTGTTCGCGGCCGACCACGCCGGGGTGAGCCCGGACATCATGTGCGTGGGCAAGGCTCTGACCGGCGGCTACGTCACCCTGGCCGCCACGCTGTGCAGCACCGACATCGCGCACACCATCAGCGCCGGCGAGGCCGGCGCGCTGATGCACGGGCCCACCTTCATGGCCAATGCGCTGGCCTGCGCGGTGTCGGTGGCCAGCGTCGAGCTGCTGCTAGACCAGGACTGGCGCGCGCGGGTGGGTGAGATCGCCGCCGGGCTCGCGGACGGGCTCGAGCCCGCCCGCGCGCTGCCCGGCGTCACCGACGTGCGGGTGTGCGGGGCGATCGGCGTCATCGAGTGCGCCCGCCCGGTCGACCTGGCCGTCGCCACCCCGGCGGCAATGGAGCGCGGCGTCTGGCTGCGCCCGTTCCGCAACCTGGTCTACGCGATGCCGCCCTACATCTGCCCGCCGGGCGAGATCGCCCAGATCACCTCGGCGATGGTCGAGGTCGCCCGCCTCGTTGGCTCTCGTAGTCTTTAGGGCGATGAAAACACCGATCGAGGTTTCCCCACTGGCCTGGCTGGAGGAGGTGGAGAAGCAGCGCCGCGAGGCGGGGCTGCGTCGCTCCTTGCGGCCCCGCCCGGCCGTCGCCACCGAGCTCGATCTGGCGTCCAACGACTATCTCGGCCTGTCCCAGCACCCCGACGTGATCGAGGGCGGCGTCGCCGCGCTGCGCATGTGGGGCGCCGGGGCCACCGGATCCCGGCTGGTCACCGGCGACACCGACCTGCATCAGCAATTCGAGTCCGAGCTCGCCGAGTACGTCGGCGCATCGGCGGCCCTGCTCTTCTCGTCCGGATACGCGGCCAACCTGGGCGCGGTCGTCGGCCTGTCGGGCCGGGGTTCGCTGCTGGTGTCCGACGCCCTCTCCCACGCGTCTTTGGTCGACGCCTGCCGGCTGTCGCGGGCCCGGGTGGTGGTGACGCCGCACCGCGACGTCGACGCCGTGGCGGCCGCCCTCGCCTCGCGCGACGAGGAGCGGGCCGTCGTGATCACCGAGTCGGTGTTCAGCGCCGACGGCGCGCTGGCGCCGCTGGGCGAGCTGCACGAGGCCTGTCGCCGGCAGGGCGCGCTGTTGATCGTCGACGAGGCCCACGGCCTGGGCGTGCGCGGTGGCGGGCGCGGGCTGCTGCACGAGCTCGGGCTGGCCGGCGCACCCGACGTGGTGGTGACCACGACGCTGTCGAAGGCGCTGGGCAGCCAGGGCGGCGTGGTGCTCGGACCGGCGGCGGTGCGGGCCCACCTGATCGACGCGGCGCGCACGTTCATCTTCGACACCGGCCTGGCGCCCGCCGCGGTGGGCGCCGCGCGCGCCGCGCTGGGCGTGCTGCGGGCCGAGCCGTGGCGGCCCGAGGCGGTGTTGCGGCACGCCCGCGCCCTCGCCGAGGCGTGCGACGTTCCCGACGCGCCCCACTCGGCGGTGGTGTCGGTGATCCTGGGCGACCCGGAGGTGGCGCTGGCCGCCGCGACCGCCTGCCTGGATGCCGGCGTGAAGGTGGGCTGCTTCCGGCCCCCGACGGTGCCCGCCGGGACGTCCCGGCTGCGGCTGACCGCGCGGGCGTCGCTGGACGCCGCCGAACTCGACATCGCCCGGCGGGTGCTGTCCGACGTCCTCGCCGTGACGCGCCCTTGACCGTCCTGGTCGTCACGGGCACGGGCACCGGGGTCGGCAAGACCGTCGTCACCGCCGCCCTGGCCTGCCACGCCCGTCAGGCCGGCATCGACGTGGCGGTCTGCAAACCGGTCCAGACCGGCACCGACTCCGGCGACGACGACCTGGCCGAGGTCGCCCGGCTGTCCGGCGCGACCGAACTGGCCGCGCTCGCCCGCTACCCGCAACCGCTGGCGCCGGCCGCCGCGGCCGAGCTGGCCGGCGCGGCGCTGCCCACCGGCGACCAGGTGCTGCGGCTGATCACCGCCCTGGACCGCCCCGGGCGGCTGACGCTGGTGGAAGGGGCCGGCGGGCTGCTGGTCGAGCTCGCCGCCGCGGGGGTCACCCTGCGGGATCTGGCGGTGGCGCTGGGCGCCCCGGCGCTGGTCGCGGTCACCGCCGAGCTGGGCACCCTCAACCACACCGCGCTGACGCTGGAAGCGCTTGCCGCGCACAATGTTTCGTGTGCGGGGTTGGTCATCGGGAGCTGGCCGGCCAGCCCCGGGCCTGCGGAGACCTCGAACCGGGTCGCGCTGGACCGGCTGGGCCCGGTGCGGGCCGCGCTGCCCGCGGGCGCCGGGGCGATGGACGCCGCGCAGTTCGCGGACATGAGCGCGGCGGCGTTCGACCGCGACTGGGTCACCGCGCTGGTTCGCTGATGGTGCATTCCATCGAGCTGCTCTTCGACGGCGAGACCGAGGCGACGATCCGCGGGCTGTGGGACGCGCTGGCGGGCGCCGGGATTCCCAGCCAGGCCCCCGCCGGGAGACCGCACGTCACGCTCGCGGTGGCCGACCGCATCGCCGAGGAGGCCGACGCCGCGCTGCGGCCGCTCACCGGGCGGCTGCCGCTGGGCTGCGCCGTCGGCGCGTCGGTGCTGCTGGGGCGCTCCAATGCGATCCTGGCCCGGCTCGTCGTGCCGACGGCCGAATTGCTCGATTTCCACGCCGAGGTGCACCGGCTGTGCGGGAAGCACCTGGCCCCCGCGGCGGCGCCCACCAGCCTGCCGGGTCAGTGGACGCCGCACGTCACGCTGGCCCGACGTGTCGGCGGCCCGGCCCTGAGCCGCGCGCTGCGCATCGCTGGCCGGCCCACGCTGGTCGAGGGCAGCTTCGCCGCCCTGCGGCACTGGAACGGCGAGAAGAAGGTCGACCACCTGATCGGCTAACCGCCGAACAGCAGGTACAGGCCGGTGAAGGTGTAGCCGACCATGACCAGCATCATCGTCAGCTGGCCGGTGAGCTGGTGGCCCCTGGGCAGCAGCCGCAGGGCCTTGTCGTGGGCCGCGACCACCGCGAGGATGTGGCCGGTCACCACGCACGCCACCTTGATCCCGGCCAGCACCGGCGGGTGGGTGGACAGCACGTAGGCGACCTGCTGATGCGCCAGCCCCAGCACGTTCCAGCCGCGGCCGAAGGGGTCGGCCAGCGCGGACACCGCCTGCTGCCCGCGCTCGACGAGGTAGGTCAGGTAGTGGGCGAAGATGTAGCCCACCACGATCGGGATCAGGGAGTGCGCCAGCTGCCCGGGCAGGGCGCGGCGCCGCTCGCGGTCGACGCCGCCCGTTGCGCGGGCGGCGAGCGAAAACGTCACGGCCACAACCGAAATGAAGACTATGAGGCCCAGCGTCCGCAGCAGCGACGACGACGCCGCGGGCGCCAGGCCGATGCCGGGGGAGAGCCGATCGGCGAAGCCGCGCCACGTAGGCGACGACGAGAAACTGTCGAACGCCGTGGACCCGAGCAGCACCGCGAGCACCATGACCACGCCGGGGCGCACGGGCAGCGACGGCAGATGGTCGAGGGGGTTCCCGACGACGATGCGCCCGGTGTCGGGGTTGCGGCGAAACGGCGACAGGCGCGACACCGCCATGCTGTACACCCCGAACGGGTCGGCCCGGGCCAGCCAGCGCTGGCCGCACAACCAGGCGCCCGCCAGCATCGCCACGGCGTAGCCGGCCAGCCACGCCCGCACCCACGGCAGCGACGCCGGGTTCGGGCTGGCCAGTTCCATCCAGACGAAGGCGAACAGGCCCAGCGCGGCGGGCCGGTAGCCCCAGCCGTCGGGATAGGCCAGCCGCGGTGAGTGCAGGCGCTCCGGCGTGCCGCGGCGCAGCAACAGATAGATCGTCCGCATCGGCGAAATCACCCGCCAGACCGGTCCGATCAGCAGCGACACCGCCACCAGCCCGACCCATAGCAGCACGTAGAACACGCCGAGCAGGGCATTGGCCTCCGACCGCGGGCCCCACACCCCGGCCGCCACCGCCCAGGTCGCGAAGATCAGGCCGAGGGCGGCCGCCGTCCAGCGCGTCGCCCGCGCGTCGACGACGGCGGTCACCGCCGCCGGCAGCGGACGGCCCGGCTTGGCGGGATCGAACCGCGGCTTCCGCCACGCGAACGCGACCAGCGCGAAGGTGAACGTCAGCGCCCACGCCGCCCCGACCATCGCGTACATGTACGGCACCGGAAGGTCGCCGGATCCGCCGAGGCCGTGCGCGAGGACCGCGGTCGCGCCGCGGGCGCTCACGGTTGGACTTGGATGGTCGCGATCGTGCGGTCCAGATGGTGCAGCTCCACCTCGACGTTGCCGGGGACGTCGACGGCGAACTGGAAGGTTTGGTTGGGCGCCGCGGCGACCGGGAACTTGTGGTCGGGCGTCGAGTGGACGTGCAACTCGTCGGTGGCGTCACTGGTCACGTGCAGGGTGATCTGCTGGCGCACCTTGGCCTGCAGCGTGGCGTTGGTCGGGGTCACCTGTCCTTTGGCGATGGTGACGTCGACCGTCGGGCCGGCGGCAGGGGACTGGCTCTGCGAACCGCCGCACGCGATCAGCGCCCACGCCAAAGCCGCCACCCACGCCGCGGCCAGGGCGCTACGCATCCCCATCGGTCACGCCGCCTGGGGGGTGCCGGGCACGGTGTGCTTCTCCTCCTCGGGCCGCTTGGGCAGGGTGTCGTAGTTGTTGATCCGGCCGGCGCCCCAGGTCAGGGCGGTGATGACCATCAGCGTCAGGAACAGCACGACGATTCCGCCGGCGGTGAACAGCCAGGCCGGCGCGCTCTGGTCGCGCTCGCGCTGCAGGATCGTGACCTCCAGGACGAACGGCCGCGTACTCGTCGCGAGGGCGGGGACCTCGGGCGCCGGGATGGCGTCGTCGGCCGGCTCGTAGATCGGCACGGCCGTCATCGTGCGGCCGTCCTGGACCCGCAACAGCGTCTTCCAGTCACCCCACACCGGGACCGGCTGCGTGGACCGGTAGTGCCCCGGCCCGACCTTGGCGAGCTTGTCGATCATCAGGCCGCGGTCGTTCTGCATCCGCCCCTGCCAGGACAGGATCGTCAGCCAGTCCGGGTGGTCGCTGACCATGGTCGTCGGGGAGATCATCACATCGGCCGACACCATCCGCTGGCCTGCGGGGCTGGGCAGATCCGTCAGCGTCACGGTGGCGGTGTTCTTGCCCGGCACGAGGATGTGCAACCCGTTGGCCACCGCGCAACCGATCACGAGCACCGTCAGCGCGACGACGCCGATGGCGAGCCGGCGGCCCGGCACGCGCTCGCCGGTGAGCACCATGCCGAACATCGCGCCGCACAACCCGGTCAGGACGGCCACCGGCACCGACATCGCCAGCGCCTCGCCCCACATGCTGGTCGGCCACGGGTAGTGGTAGACGGCCCCGATCCACAGCGATTCCAGCCAGAGCCCCACCGTGGCGACCCCGAGGCCCGAGACGGCGCCGAACACCAGCGGGCGCTTGATCAACGGCGTCAGCGCCACCAGCTCGACGATGAGGGCGGGACCCAGGTAGAGCGGGAACCAGTTGATCGGGGCGCCCAGGATGGGGCCGACGACCACCGCGACTGCGCCCCGCAGCGCGATGGCGAACACCGCCGCGATGATCGCGGCGCCGCGGCCCATCGTCAGGCGGGCGGCGACGGCGGCCAGTGCGGACGCCGCGGCGATCAGCATCGGCTGAAACACCAGCCGGAACTGCGGGACCCCGAAGTCGAACTCGATCTGGTAGACCGACAGGCCGATGAACAACCCGCCGAACGACAGGTACCGCAGGAACGAGATGAACGCGCCGTTGAATACCTCCCCGGCTTCGTGCGCCTCGCCCTCACGCTCCAGCATCAGCACCGAGAACAGCGAGAAACACGCCCCGCCGATCATCATCAAATGCGTTGGGCCCCAAAGGGTGACGTCTTGACCGAAGATCCGGTGCCAGATGTCGTCGAGCGGGAACCCGATCATCGCGTACATCCCGCAGCCGGCCATCAACAGTCCGCCGACCGGCGCATACCAGTTGCGCGTGATGCGCACCGCCGCGGGCCCCGGCTTGTCGAACGGCAGCACGACCGACACCGCGCCGCCGACGAAGATGCCGAACAGGCCGATGATGATGAAATAGTGCGCGGGGTTGGCCAACGGGCCGGGGTCGCGTCCGTTGCCGATGTGCCAGCTGACGTCCCAGATGAACCCGAACAGGGCGCAGATGATGAACGTCGTGAAGATCATGACCGGCAGCGCCACCCAGTTGGGCCGGTGGAACTTCTCGCCCAGCTTGTCGGCGACCCGGGTCAGCCACTGGATGCGATGGGTGCGATGGGCATAACCGATCCACAGCATGCCCGCGGCGATCACCACCGCCGCGACCGAGAGCCCGATCACCTGGTTGAGGCCGGCGCCGCGCGCCGGCGCCTCCGCAACGAAAACGAGTTCCGCCGATGTCATCGTCAAACCCTCCCAACAGCGCCCGACTGCCTGGCGAGCTGTGATCCAGCTCGCACGAAGCGGAATGCCCAAATCACGGGCCGGTCAATCACCGATTTTCGTCGTCGCGCTGCCCGGCGTCCTCGGACTCGTCGGGGGTCCGGCGGTCTTTGAGCGCGACGTAGAGGATCACGCCGACGACGATGATCGCCGGCAGGAACGCCGGGATCGCCAGCAGAATCATGTGGTGGGCCACATAGGTGACGTGTGGGTCGGTCATGGTGGTGAGATACCCCGGGGGATGGCATGCACTGCGGCCGTTACCCTACTTTGAACACTTTTTATTGACAGCCGCCACGACCGTGGGGCAGGAGGCCGCGCGCGCGGCCAGCGACGATGCAGGGGAGTACTGGTGACTCAAGCGGCAACTCGACCGGCGACCGGCGCCAACGACGCGGACATTCTGGCGGTTGCCCGCGAACAGGTGCTCGAGCGCGGCGAGGGACTGGATCGCGAGCAGGTGTTGCGGGTGCTGCAGCTGCCGGACGACCGGCTCGACGACCTGCTGGAGCTGGCCCACGAGGTGCGGATGCGCTGGTGTGGCCCCGAGGTGGAGGTCGAGGGCATCATCAGCCTGAAGACCGGTGGCTGCCCCGAGGACTGCCATTTCTGTTCGCAGTCGGGGTTGTTCGCTTCGCCGGTGCGCAGCGCCCGGCTGGACATCCCGAGCCTGGTCGAGGCCGCCAAACAGACCGCCAAGTCCGGTGCCACCGAGTTCTGCATCGTGGCCGCCGTCCGCGGGCCCGACGAGCGGTTGATGACTCAGGTCGCGGCCGGCATCGAGGCGATCCGCAACGAGGTCGAGATCAACATCGCGTGCTCGCTGGGGATGCTGACCGCCGAGCAGGTCGATCAGCTGTCGCAGATGGGTGTGCACCGCTACAACCACAACCTCGAGACCGCCCGCTCGTTCTTCACCAACGTCGTGACCACCCACACCTGGGAGGAGCGCTGGCAGACCCTTTCGATGGTGCGCGACGCCGGCATGGAGGTGTGCTGCGGCGGCATCCTGGGCATGGGCGAGACGCTCGAGCAGCGCGCGGAGTTCGCCGCCGAGCTGGCCGAGCTGGGGCCCGACGAGGTCCCGCTGAACTTCCTCAACCCGCGGCCCGGCACGCCGTTCGGCGACCTGGAGGTGTTGCCGGTGGCCGAGGCGCTGAAGTCGGTGGCCGCCTTCCGGCTGGCCCTGCCGCGCGCGATGCTGCGGTTCGCCGGGGGGCGTGAGATCACCCTCGGTGACCTGGGCGCCAAGAAGGGCATCCTGGGCGGCATCAACGCCGTGATCGTCGGCAACTACCTGACCACGCTCGGCCGGCCGGCCGAAGCCGATCTGGAACTGCTCGACGATCTGCAGATGCCGATCAAGGCGCTCAACGCCACTTTGTAAGAGACTTGGAGACTGTGGTTCGGGATCTGGGCGCTCCGGGTCGCCGATGCGGTCGTCATGGGCAAGGTGATCTACCACACGTTCGGAGATGAGCTGCTGCTTCGCAAATGCCTGCTCCAGGGCGCTCGCATTCAAAACGAAGACGGGTCGATTCCCGGCACGGGGCCGGAGCGCAATGCGTTTCTGCTGCCGGATTTTTGTGCCCACTGGCTGCTCGGCGTCCACGAGCATTGGAGGTATACGAAGGACCGAGCCTTCGCCGAGGAGGCGTGGCCCGCCGTTGAGCGCCTGCTCGGCTGGTTCCTCGCTCAGGAAGACGAGAACGGGCTGTTCGCGGGTGCCGATCGGGACGGCTGGTGGTGCTTCATCGACTGGGCGGATTATATCGACAAGCGCGACCGAGTGACGGTAGTCTCCTGCTTTTATTATAAAGCGCTGCAGTCGGCTGCGGAGATGGCCCGGGACCTCGGCATGCCGGACCGCGCGGCGGAGTGGACGGAGCGTGCGGTCCGGCTGCGGGCGTCGATCCGGGCGAACCTTAGGCAACCGGGAAGCCTTGTATTCGCGGATTGCCGCGGCCCGGAGGGCCTGTCCCCGTCTGTGACGGCTCAGACGAATTTCGCCGCGATGTGGAGCGGGGTTATGGACGACGAGGAGGCCGAGCGCTTCTTGGACGAATGGTATGACGCCGGACGGCTCCCCGGGCTGAAGGGGGCGTTCTTCTACCATGTCGTACTGGAAGCGCTGATCGAACGCGGGCGGACGGAGCGCGCCTTGGCAATCATGCGCTCGTACTGGGGCGGCATGCTCGAGCGGGGGGCGACCACCTGGTGGGAGACATTCGATCCTGCCACGCCGGCCTGCACTATCCCGAGCCCTTATCAAGGCAACACGCCGACTTACCTGATCGATAACATCCCGGTCAGCGCCTGTCATGGCTGGGGGGCGTCGCCGAGCTATATTTTGACCCAATATGTGTTGGGCGTCGACCTTAGCAGACTGGGAGACGGAATCGTCCGCCTGCACCCCCGTCCGGGCGATCTCGAATGGGCGGAAGGCGCGGTCCCGACGAGGTTCGGCGCGATCCGCGCCGCTTGGCGCAGAGCGGACGACGGATCGATCCGGATAGAGGCCGAGGTGCCGGAAACGGTGCGGGTCGAAGCGCCGGAATCCGTCAAGCTCGTGGTGACGAGGAGGTGATCTCGTGTCAGCAGCGCACGAGGAGGCGGCTATGTGGATTTGGAAGCCCGGACCGGTTCGGACGAACGACTATGCCCTGTTTCGCCGCAGCTTCCATTGGGAAGGGGGAGCGGCCCGCGCCGAGCTCCGCGTCTCGGCGCATCATTTCCTGCTTCTTGAGGTGAACGGCCGCCGGATATCGGGATACGGCTCGCCTGCGCCAACGACCCCGCCCCGCACCAAGTACGAATTGCGGTACGATATCTCCGCCCTGCTCGTTCCCGGCCTTAACACGGTATCCGCTGTCGTTCATTACCTGGGCGGCGGCGGGCAAAATTCGGTGGACGGCTATCCGGGCTTCCGATGCGAGCTGGATGCCGAGGATCCGCGCGGGAGGAACCTGCGGCTCGTATCGGATGAGTCGTGGGAAGTCTGCGGCGAATCTCCGTACGCCGCCGGCAGGCCGTATCAGCAGAGCCGGCGGCTGTCCGTTTCCGAGAGGTACGACGGGCGAATCGCCCGAAGGACGACGGCGTGGATGCGGGGAGAGCGGGACGACCTAACTGCCGGGTACGCAGTGCCGTCCTTGATCGAATCTGCGGAGGAGCCATGGGTGCTGGTGCCGCAGGCTATTCCGGAGGGCCGCGAGGAATGCGCCATCCGGCCCGAGCGCTGCGGCATCCAGCGTGTCGGCCATCAGACGTTCGACGCCGGACGGATCGTGAGCGGATGGGTGAGGCTGACGCTGCGCGGCGTCGGGGGCGCCGAGATCCGGGTGCGGTATTCCGAACGGCTGGAGGCGGACGGCTCGGTTGCGCGCAGCGTCTGCAACGAGCGCTCCGCTACATACTGCGACGAATATGCGATGGGTGGCGACCCGGACGGCAAGGAGGAGACATGGCAGCCGGACTTCGCCTACAAGGCGTTCCGTTACTTTGAGATTACAGGCTACCCCGGCTGGATCGGGGAGGAGGACGCGGAGGTGGTCTGGGCTCACACGCCCCTCGGGGACGAAGGAGGCTTCGAATGCTCGGACCCGCTGCTGAACGCCCTGTTCGACGCTTGCATCCGCACGCAGAAGAACAACGTGCTCGGACTCGTCACCGACTGCCCGCATCGCGAGCAGGCGCAGTATTTGGCGGACTCCGACCTGCAGTCGGAGACGCTGACCGCCTTCTTCGCGGGCGCGCGGCCGGTGCTCCGCAAGGTGCTTGAGGACTTCCGCGACGCGATGCAGCCGGACGGCACCTTCCCGTTCGTCGCGCCCGGCAGCACGGACCGGCCGGAGTTCGATTTCCGCATACCGGAGTGGGATCTTCACTTCGTCAGTTTGCTGTGGAACGTGTACTTCGCCTACAGTGATCTCGACATCGTGCAGCGCTGCTACGGCGCGGCCAGCCGGATGATCGACGCCCTGCTGGGCCGAGTAAGCGGGGAGACCGGGCTGCTCCCGAAGAGCGGATATTGGCACATCAGCGATTGGCCTTACCCGTCGGTGGATCAAGAAGGACCCTATCTGACCGTGTACAATGCGAAGTTCCACCGGGCGCTCGAGCTGATGTCCAAGCTAGCCCGCCTTGACGGCAAGGCGGAGGACGTTGGCCGCTATGAGGAAGCGGCAAATGCGCTGAAGTCCGCCATGCTTCGGCATCTGTACGATCCGGCCGCCAAGGCATGGGGCGATTGCTGGGGGTCGGAATCCCGCAGCCAAGGCACGAATGCTCTGGCTGCCCGCAGCGGATTGACGCCGGAGGAGGATCTGCCGGAAGCGATTATGGGATTGACCCAGGAATGGAGCAGCCGGACGGTGCTCTCGCTCGAGCTGTTCCGTGTGCTGTTCGAGCACGGCGAGGGGGCGACGGCGATGGCTTGGCTCACCCGGCCCGATTATCCCGGCTGGGGATACATGATTGCGCAGGGCGCCAAGACGATGTGGGAGGGGTTCGAGGATATCGAATCCCACAGCCATGCCTGGAATGGCTATCCCGCCCGGCTCATGGCGGATTATCTATTGGGCGTTCAGGCGCTGGAGCCCGCGTACGCCCGGGTAAGGATCTCGCCCAACTTCGCCCCTGTGCTGACTTATGCGAAGGGGACGATCAAAACCGTTCAGGGCGACATTCGCGTCCGGTGGGAACGGATGCACAAAGGCATCGCCTTCTATGTCGAGCTGCCGCCGGGCGTGACCGCGGAAGTCGTGGTCGCGGAAGTCACGACTGTCGTGCTGCCGCCGGGCGTGGCCATGGAAGCCACTTCTATTGAAGAGGAGGCCGAGGAAGTCGCGAACCCGGACGACTTGGCGGACGAGGCAGCTGCAAAGACGCTGATTCTGGGCGAAGGCTCGCATTATCGATTTCTGACGAATGGAGGTTATGCGCGATGAACGAGTCTCCGGCATGGCTTCTGGCGCCGGCGCCCGCGAGGTGGGAACGGCTGCCCGGCGGCTGCCTTGTGACGGCCAATACGGCCATTCATTCGGAGGAGGGAGAGGAGCGGATCGTCGGACGCGCAGCGGAAAGGCTGCGTAAGCTGCTGGCCGAAGCGGCCGAAAGGCCTGGAGCCGCTCGTCAAGGCGAATCGTCTGCCGCCGAGGCTGCGATTCGGTTCGCTCCGGCTCCTGCCCTGGGCGCCCAGAGCTACGAACTGGACCTATCGGAGCAGGGCGCGGAGATCCGCTACGGAGACGGGGAGGGCGCTTACCATGCGGTCGCCACGATCAAGCAGCTTCTGCTGCAAGGCGGCGGCCGGCTCCCGGGCCTGCGGATCGGAGACGCTCCGGCCTTCCCGGTGCGCGGCGTCATGCTGGACATCAGCCGCAACAAGATTCCGACCATGGAGACGCTGTACCGCCTCGTCGATCTCCTCTCGGATTGGAAGATCAATCATCTGCAGCTGTATATCGAAGGATTCTCGTTCGCCTATCCGAGCTTTCCCCAAGTATGGGAGGGCCGCACGCCGATGACGGGCGAGGAGTTCGAACGCCTCGATCGATACTGCCGGGAGCGGTATATCGATCTCGTGCCGAACCAGAACAGCTTCGGCCATATGACGGCATGGACGGCCAGAGTGGAGTTCAAGCCGATCGCCGAGTGTCCCGACGGCTTCGACATGCCGCTCGGGCGATTCGAGAGCTCGATGAGCCTGAATCCGGTGGATAAGGAGAGTCTTGCATTCGTCGAGACGCTGTACGACGATCTGCTCCCCCATTTTACCTCCGCCTACTTCAATGTAGGCTGCGACGAGACGTTCGACCTCGGACTGGGGCGCAGCCGGGAGGCCTGCGAGCGTCTCGGCAAAGGCAGGGTGTACCTTAACTACTTGCTGGACATTTACGAGCTCTGCAAGGCGCGCGGCAAAACGATGATGTTCTGGGGGGATATCATCAAAGAGCATCCCGAGCTCGTCCCGGAGCTTCCGAACGACGTAATCGCCATGGAGTGGGGATACGCGGCGAACCAGCCGTCGGAGGCCCAATGCGAGCGGTACGCCCGGGCGGGCATCCCATTCTACGTCTGTCCCGGCACCTCCAGCTGGAATTCAATTACCGGCCTCACGGACCATATGAAGCAAAATATTCGGAACGCGGCCTCCTACGGCATGAAGCACGGAGCAGCAGGGCTGATCAACACGGATTGGGGGGACGCAGGACATTGGCAGCCGCTGCCGGCCAGCTATCCCGGCTTTCTGTACGGTGCGGCCATGGCCTGGGGACCGGTGCAGAACGAGGCGCTTGATTTGGGAGAGGCGCTCACCCGGTTCGTATTCCGCGACGCTTCAGGACGAATGGGGCACATCGTAACGGACTTCGGCAATTATTATCTGGAGGAAAAAGAAAGCGCATTCAACGGCAGCGGTATATTCCGTACGTTGTACTACCACCAGCTGGACGATACGAACCGAACGCTCGACTTCCTTCATCTGCCCGACATGGAGCGTTGGGAATTCGACGGTGTCGCAGCTTACGTCGAGCGGCTGCTTGAGGAGCTGGAGAGCGTCGAGCTGGCATGCGGCGACGGCAAATTGCTTGTGGCCGAATACCGCCAGGCAGGCCGGCTGATCCTGCTCGGTGCCGATCTGGGACGGTTTAAGCTCGACCGGGAGGAGGTGGATCGGACCCGAGAGAAGCTGACATCCATGATCGCGGAACTGGAGCAAGTAATCGGCGACCTGAAGGACAATTGGCTTGCTCGCAACCGCCGAGGCGGGCTGGAAGACAGCCTGACCCGTTTGTACGGCTTGCGGGATCAAATGCGGAAGGCGCTGGCGGAGGCGATCTGACGATCGCGCGGATGCGGCACCATTCCGTCTATCCAATGCGGAGGTGGAAGGTACATGTTTAGGGGAAAACAAGGCACTCGAAAGCGATTCGTCAGCTTGATGATGGTGTTCACGCTGCTGTTGACCGGCCAAGGCGGCCTCTTCGCTTCGGCTTCGTCCGCCCAGGGGACCCAAACATCGGTCGGCTTCGAGTTCAACGAAAACGGCAATACGGAAGGGTGGCTCAAAAATTATAATGGCGTCGCGTCCTTTAAAGTCGAGGAGGGGGCGCTGCAGCTGCAGCTCGACAAGACGGATCCGTACTGGTACGCGACGAGTCCGCTCGGACTGTCCGCATCGGCGGATCAGACGCTGTCGTTTCGGATGAAGGCAACGAAGGGGGAATCCGTCGCCTTTTACTTTGATACGGATTTGTCTCCGGGCTTGGCCGAAGCGAAGCGCATTATCGTGCCGATCAAGGCGGACGGGGAGTATCACGAGTATACGGTGAAGCCGTCCTTAAACCCGTATTGGAAAGGCACGGTGCAAAAGCTGCGAATGGACCTCGAGCCGTCCTCCAGCGTCCCGTCTGAAGTCGCTCTCGACTACTTCCGCATCGGGGAGCAGTCGGGCTTCGGTTATGATTTCAACGGAACGGCCGATGGCTGGAGCGTGAAGCAGGATCTCTCGGACTGGACAATTCAGCCGGGAAGCGTCCGAACGACTGTTAACGGTTCGCAGCCGATGATCGAGTCCGGCCCGATCGGCAAGCCGGCGGAGGAGCTGGGCGAGATGAAGATCCGGACCAAGGTCGAAGGAACGGCATCTACCGCCGCTTCCCTGTCCGTTGCCTTCACGACCCAAGGGGAGACGGCATTCAAGGCCGATGACAAGGTCTCCGTTCCGATCGCGGCGGATGGGCAGTATCACGAGTATACGGTCAAGCTGTGGGAGCACCCGTCATGGGCGGGCGATATCGGGCAGCTCCGCCTTCAATTGAACGGGACGGGCGATCCGCCGGCAGGCAGCTGGGAGATCGACGCCATTCATTTCCAAAGCGTCGCCCTGCCCTCTTATGACTGGAACAAAGACGGCGACGCGCAGGGCTGGCTGCCGCTGAGCAATTTGACCCCCTTTGACGTATCGGGAGGCGCGCTTCATACATCGGTGAACGGGGGCGATCCGTACCTCGGCAACGAGAACGTGGAGGGCATCATCGGCGAGCGGGATAAGACGCTGACCGTCCGCATGAGCGCGACCGCGGGACAGTATGTGTCGGTTTTCTTCGCGACGGATACGAAGCCTTCCTATGCGGAAACGCAGCGGATCGACTTCACGATTCAGGCGGACGGCAGCATGCACGACTATACCGTGGCGGTAGGCGACCACCCGCTGTGGAAGGGCAAGATCACCAAGCTGCGCCTGGATCTGGAGGGAGGCGACCGCTCGGGGGCGAAAATGGCGTTCGACGAGGTCCGGTTCATATCCAGTCCGGCCGGGGCAGATCTGTCGGTGAAGCGCTCGAAGCCGGCCCTGCACCCGGGCGAGGAAGCGGACATTACCGTCGCGATAAATAATACGGGCGGCAAAACCTTCTTCGGCGCCGAAGCCGAGCTGGTCGTGCCGGACGGGCTGCAGGTATTGGATGGCGCGAACGCCGTTCCGCTCGGCGACCTGGCGCCGGGCGATACGGCCACCGCGGCCTGGAAGGTCAAAGCGACAGCGGAGAGTCCGTCCAGCGTAGAGGTGCGGCTGCATGCGGCGGGGTTCGAGCAGAGCTACTCCGTTTCGCTGCCGGTCGTGAAGTCCGGCGCGAATAACGAAGCCGGGCGGCCGAACAAGGCGCAGGCGTATACCAAGGACACCGGCGACGCCGTGCTGGAGAACGGCAACACGCGGCTCGTCGCGCAGAAGTCGGGATTCGGCTACGGGCAATATCAGGTGTACACCTGGGACGGCGATTCGCAGGACTGGAAGCTGATGGCAAGCGTGCAGCCTTTCGCGGCAGTTGTCGTTAAGCAGGCCGGCGGCTTCGCCGAGACCGTCGCCTTCTATCCGGAGCGCGTCTTAGCCGACGTCTCGAACGGAACGGCGTCGCTGGCGTTCGAAGGCGCCGTGAAGGATTCCTCCGGCAGACAGTGGTCTTATCAGTTCAGCTTCGCATTGAGCGATGCGGACGATCAGATCAAGACCGGCCAGCGCGTGCAGGCCGACCGGGACGCCGAGCTCCTCAACCTGACGGGCCCGGTGCTGACGGTAGGGGAAGGCAGCTTCGGCTCGTCCAAGGACGAGGCTTTGTTCCCGGGATTGGAATGGCTGACGGGCGACGAATCGTCGTCGAGCCAGCAGGACGTGCATACGCCCGCTTACCTGCGCTACGTTCCTCATCCGTACAAGATTACGGTTCCGCTGATGGCGGTCCGTCAAGGCAATGACTTGATCAGCTTGAGCTGGGATCCGAAGCAGCAGTGGGACGGCGTTCACGAGCTGCCGGCCGCCCGGTTCGCTTCGCCGAACTGGGTGGAGAACCAGAACAACCATGTGATGGGCCTGTCCGCGTTAAGCGTCCCGGATTATGTGAAGGAGAACCATGAGCTGGCCGATACGGCTTATGCTCTGACTGCGGGCCGGACGCTCACGCTGACGGCCGGGATCACGACGGCCGAATCGGATACGGTAGCAGACGCGGTATCACTCTACCTGCGGGACAACGGGGGGCTGCCGGCTGTTCCCGAGGTTCGCTCGTCCGAGAAGCAAGACGAATTGGGCCTCGACGCTTACCTTCGCACCTATTGGGATCCGGCGACGAAGGGATGGCGGCATGTCAATATCGCCTCCTGGGGCACGGATCAATTCCCGGCGGACATGGTCAGCCTCAAGCTGCTAGCCGCCGCCCGTCCGGAACGCAAGGCGGAGGTTGAAGACGTCCTGTCGCAGGCGCTGTCCGCGATGCCGGACAAGAAGCGGCTAGGCAAGCCGGACTATCACATTCCGCAGTTCCAGGCGCCCTTCCTGATCGGGTATTGGGACGATGCCCTGGCCGGCCTTAAAGCAAATATGCAGGCGCTGATTACGGATCAAGACGCGTCTGGCGCCTGGCTGTACAAAAATGCAGGTGCGTACAATCCGCCTCTTGGCGAGAACGGCACGCCGATGTTCGGCCAAACGGCGCAGAATGTGAAGCTGCTGCTGCAATATGCGGGCATGACCGGAGACGACGCGGCCCGGGCGGCCGGCCTGAAAGGCTTGGTGGCTCTCGCCACGATGGGCGGGGTACCGCGCACCAGCCAGCCGTGGGAGGTGCCGCTGCATACGCCGGACATTCTGGCCGCGGGCCATGCGGTAGGCGCCTACCTGGAGGCTTACAAGCTGACCGGCAAACCGGAATATCTCGATCAAGCGAAGGCTTGGGCGGAGAAGGGACTTCCGTTTGTGTACACGTGGGGCGTCGACGAGCGTCCGCTGATGAAATACGCGACGATCCCGATCTTCGGCGCCTCGGCTTATATTAACCCGTGGTTCGCAGTGCCGGTGCAATGGAACGGCCTCGTCTATGCCTACGAGCTGCTGGAGCTGACCTCGTATGACAATGAGGGACCGTGGAAGCAGGTCGCGGACGGCATTCTCGCCAGCGCGGAAATCCAGCAGGCGTCGGGCGAGGACGAGACGTGGCGCGGCGGTTACCCGGACAACTGGCGGCTTATAGCTAACAGCCGCTCGGATACGACGATGCTGAATCCCGAGGAGATCGTGAAGACTACCTTCTTGCAGCGCTATTTGGAAGGAGAGGGACCGAATCCGGACTTCAGCTCGGTCTCCATCCCGGGCTGCCCGGAAACAAGCCAGCGCAAGCAGGCCTGCACCGGCGCGATCATATCGTCGATGGCCGACATCAAGAATACATCGCCGTCGGACACGAAGCATCTGGTCGCCTTCGAGCTCCGTTATACGTCCGGCGAGACGACCTATGTGTTGGTCGCGGAGCGAGAGAAGCCCTTGCAGATTACGTTGAACGATGAGAATCTTGCCGAAACGAATGACCTTGCCACGGCTTCGGCGGGCTGGACTTACCGAAACGCGGACGGAATCCTGATTCTTAAAATTCCGCATTCCGGAAAAGATAAAGTAAAGATCCACTATTAGACAATAGAGAGTCGCTGCCGCTAGCTCCCGCTTTTTAGATGAATATAGGCTTGACGGCTGCGTTGTCTGTTCGCGGACACGCAGCTTCCGTCTGTAATTTGCTCCGGGAATGGCGATCTTAGTCCTCGCTCGTCATCTATCGACACGCCGATTTTCGGACCTCCCGGAAGCCGTAAAATTAGCGAAGGCTTTCTTGACACTGCCCAACCGAGGTGTTAAGATAGCCTATGTGTGTGCCCGACGTGGTTGATTTTGATCGTTCCGTAGGAGTTGTTATGATGGACTTGATAGCTCATCATCTTGCGAACAACGTCAAAGTCGGCACCAAACAGACGACCAAGATGGTGGAACAAGGCAAGGCCATCGGCGTCTATGTCGCGCAAGATGCAGATTCGCGCCTGATCGGCCGCATCACTCAGCTATGCCAGCAGCGGGGCGTTCCCTTGACAGAGGTGAACACCATGCGGGAGCTCGGCAAGCTATGCGGAGTCGATGTCGGTACGGCGATGGCCGTGGTAGTAGAGAGAGTATGAAACCGGGACCTTACCGCGCTTCTTGTTAGAGAAGATCAGCGGGCGGACCCTTTCGTTTATCTCAAAATGAACCGCCTGGATCTGTGGGCTTCGCGCCGCGGGAACCGGTAGCCGTTAGTTTTTTATGCAAGGCATTCATGGGAAGGGGGTGGCAACATGCCAACAATTAACCAGCTCGTACGCAAAGGCCGCGAGCCGAAGGTGGTCAAGTCCAAGTCTCCTGCACGTCGACGGTGTTGGGCATGAGGATGATCGACATCGACCTAGCTCGAACACGGG
>NZ_LZJB01000166.1:0-1770 GCF_001666895.1 Mycobacterium sp. E3298 | reverse complement strand
GCCGACCTCAACCCCGACGTGCGGGAGGCCTGGCACGCCGTCGCCGGCAAGGACGTCCAAGACACCCCGCGCCCGCCGCTGGCCGAGGGCGAGGCGAAGTTCGTCGGCGACCCCGTCGCCCTCGTCGTCGCCGAGAGCCGGTATGTCGCCGAGGACGCGCTGGAACTCATCGACGTGGACTACGAGCCGCTGCCCGCCGTCACCGACTTCACCCGGGCGCAGGCCTGCGACGTGCTGGTGCACGACGCCTACCCGAACAACGTCGCCGGCGGGATGGGCGGGGCCCCGCCGGACGAAGAACTGTTCGCCGGCGCGCCGTGCGTCGTCAAGGAGAACATCTACCAACAGATCTATGCGCCGGTGCCGATCGAAACCCGCGGCCTGGTCGTCGAATGGACCGCCGCCACCGGAGAACTCACGATGTGGGCGTCCACCCAGACCCCGCACGAACTGCGGGCGTTCTGCGCCCGGCTGTTAGGCATTGCGGCACAACGGGTTCGGGTCATCATGCGCGACACCGGCGGCGGCTTCGGCCAGAAGGTCGTCCCGATGCGCGAGGACATGTGCATCATGCTGGCCGCCCGCAAGGTGCCGGCCGCGCTGAAGTGGATCGAGGACCGGCGGGAGAACCTGATGTCGGCCGGGCAGGCGCGGCACGTCGACGGCACCGCCCGCATGGCCTTCGACGACGAGGGCAACATCGCGGCGGCCGACATCGACTTCGTCCAGGACATCGGCGCCTACCCGACGCCTTATCCGGTGCTCACCACGGCCGCCATCGGCATGTTCTTTCCGGGCCCCTACCGGGTGCCCAAGGCCAGCTTCAACTACAAGACGGTGTTCTCCAACACCAGCGGCCTGGCCGCCTATCGCGGCCCCTGGCAGTACGAGACGCTGGCCCGCGAGATTCTGCTGGACATCGCCGCGCGCAAGATGAACATGGACCCGGTCGAGCTGCGCCGGCGAAACCTGTTGCGCCGCGACGAGATGCCCTATTTCAACCCCAACGGCATGCCGTATGACCACGTCGCCCCGATCGACACCTTCGAGCAGGCCGTGAAAATCCTTGACCACGAAGGCTTTCGCAAAGAGCAGGCCGAGGCGCTCGCGCAGGGCCGCTACCTGGGATTGGGGTTCTCGGCCTACATCGAACCGACAGGCGCGGCGACCGGCCACCTGGCCACCGAGGGTTGCACCATCCGCATGGAGCCCACCGGCAAGATCAACGTGTACGTCAACGGCGGCTCGAGCGGCAACAGCATCGAGACCACGGTCGTGCAGCTGACCGCCGACGCGCTGGGCGCCGACATCGACGACGTCGCCACTATCCAGGGCGACACCGCGGTCACCCCGTACGGGGCCGGGACGCAGGGCAGCCGCAGCGCGCCCATGACCGCCGGGGCCGTCAACGAGGCGGGGGCGCTGCTGCGCGAGAAGATCGTGGCACTGGCCGCCCACCACCTCAAGGTCGCAGAATCCGAAGTGGACCTGGCGTTTTCGGTGGCCAGCGTGCGCGGCGAGCCCGACAGGTCGGTGCCGTTCGGCAAGCTGGCGTACGTCGCGCACTACTCGCCGCAGCTGCTGCCGCCGGGGATGTCGGCCAACCTGGAGGCGACCGCCCGGTTCAACTCGACCAATCCCATCCACTGGTCCAACGCGACGCACGCCTGCACCTGCGAGGTGGACGTGGCCACCGGCAAGGTGACGCTGCTGCGCTACATCGTCAGTGAGGACGTCGGGCCGATGATCAACCCCTCGGTGGTGGAGGGC
>NZ_LZJB01000165.1:0-1813 GCF_001666895.1 Mycobacterium sp. E3298 | reverse complement strand
AGTAATAGCTGTCCCAGGACCGGTTCTGGCAGCACACGCCGAAGGTGTGGCTGCTGGACATGGGCATGCTGGCGGCGTTGTCGCTCTTCTACGCCGGCTTCGTGCGGTGGAGAATCCGCTTACGCCGATAGGCCGGCGCGGCCCTAGATTTGCTCCGCACCGCCGTCGACGAAGATCTCGCTGCCGGTCATGAAGCTGCTCTCGTCCGACGCGAGGAAAAGCACCGCCGCGGCGACCTCCTCGGGCCTGCCCAGGCGGCCCATCGGCACCTTGGCCGCCTCGCCTTCTCGCAACTCCTGCTCCCGCCCGGCCGGCGCCAGCCCCAAAAGCCCCGGCGTCTCGACCGGTCCGGGAACGATGGTGTTGACCCGGATCCCGCGGCCCACGAGTTCGGCGGCCCAGGTCCGCCCGAACGAGCGGATCGCCGCCTTGGTCGCCGCGTACACGCTGAACGCGGGGGTGCCGTTGTAGGCGGCGGTCGAGCCGGTCAGCACGATCGACGACCCGCGGTTGAGCAGCGGCAGCATGGCTTGCACGGTGAACAGCGTGCCGCCCACGTTGGTCATGAACGTGGACGTGAAGTGTTCGACCGAAATGTCGCCCAGTGCCGCGAATTCTCCGCCGCCCGCGTTGGCGAAGAGCACGTCGAGGCCCGCTCCGCGGGAGGCGACGACGTCGGCGACGGCGGCCACGTCGTCAAGGTTGGCCACGTCAGCGCGGACGCCCGTCGCCCGTTCACCGATCGAGGCCACGGCGGCGTCGATGGTCTGCTGGTTGCGCCCGGTCAGGATGACGTGGGCGCCCGCGTCGGCCAGCCGCTGCGCGGCCGCCAGCCCGATGCCCGAATTCCCGCCGGTGACCAGGGCTGTCTTTCCGCTGAGGTCGCTCATTGTGACTAGAGTAGGTGCATCCATCCGCCCAAGCACGAGACGTTCGACCTGATCGCCCGCACCAACACCGATCCCAAGGGCATCGTGCGGGACGTGGACGACTATGCGGTTCACCCGTGGGGCCTCTACGTGGCCCGGCCCACCCCCGGCCGCGCCCAGTTCCATTACCTCGAATCCTGGCTGCTGCCCTCGCTCGGCTTGCGCGCCACCGTCTTTCACTTCAACCCGGGCCACGAGCGCGATCACGACTACTACCTCGACGTGGGCGAATACACGCCGGGGCCCGAGGTGTGGCGTTCGGAGGACCACTACCTCGACATCGAAGTCCGCACCGGCGACGGCGCGGACCTGGCCGACGTCGACGAGCTGCTGGACGCCGTCCGGCACGGCCTGTTGACCCCGGAGGTCGCCGAGCTGGCGGTGCGGCGCGCCGTGGACGCCGTTGCGGGGTTGGCCCGCAACGGCTATGACCTCTCCCGCTGGTTGGTCGGCCATGGGATGGAGCTGACGTGGCGCCAGACGTGGCCGCGCTGCCCGACGAACCGGTGCAGCTCATAGTCGCTGACATTACGCCCAGCGCAATCGGGGGACCAAGCGCTCAGGCGCCGCTCTCCCGCACCACCTCGCCGTCGACCACGAAGCGCGTCGCGCGCTGGGCGGCAAGCGCATCGACGAGTTCCGGGTAGGTTCCGTTGAGCGGCTGTCGGTTTCGCGACAACATCCGCACCCGGTCGCCGTCGCGGAACGCCAGACAGCGCATCCCGTCGAACTTGCGCTCGAAGATCCAGCGCGGATCGGAGAACCGCCTGTCGGTCAGGGTCGCCAGCGTGGGGGATCGCCAGTCGGGCACCGGTTCGTCGGGCAGCGCGGCCACGTCTGGCGCCACGTCAGCTCCATCCCATGGCCGACCAACCAGCGGGAGA
>NZ_LZJB01000164.1:0-7701 GCF_001666895.1 Mycobacterium sp. E3298 | reverse complement strand
GTCAACTTCAAGGTCGCCGATGTCGGAACCTGACGTCCGGCTCACCGCCTGGGTGCACGGGAAGGTCCAGGGCGTCGGCTTCCGCTGGTGGACGCGCAGCCGGGCGCTCGAGTTGGGGCTCACCGGCTACGCGGCCAACCAGGCCGACGGCCGCGTGCTGGTGGTCGCCCAGGGGCCGCGCGAGGCCGGTGAGCAACTGCTGGCGCTGCTGGAAGGCGGCCAGGCGTGGCCGGCCAGGCCCGGCCGCGTCGACAAGGTGGTCGCCGACTGGTCGCAGCCGCGGGAACGCTTCGACGGGTTCGTCGAGCGCTGACGCAACCTCCCGGAGCGTGACAGAAGTGGCCACTGTGACCAGTGCGGCAAGGCGTGAACAACGGCCGCATTTCCGGCCTCCCGACACCCCTCGGTGCGGCCGAGCCGGGCGATCCGAGCGGTAGTCTGGCTCGCCGTGTACCTCAAGAGTCTGACGCTGAAGGGCTTCAAGTCCTTCGCTTCGCCGACGACTCTGCGCTTCGAGCCGGGCATCACCGCGGTCGTCGGGCCCAACGGTTCGGGCAAGTCCAACGTCGTCGACGCCCTGGCCTGGGTGATGGGGGAGCAGGGGGCGAAGACGCTGCGCGGCGGCAAGATGGAAGACGTCATCTTCGCCGGCACCTCGTCGCGGGCCCCGCTCGGCCGCGCCGAAGTCACCGTCACCATCGACAACTCCGACAACGCGCTGCCGATCGAATACTCCGAGGTGTCGATCACCCGGCGCATGTTCCGCGACGGCGCCAGCGAATACGAAATCAACGGCGCCAGTTGCCGTTTGATGGACGTACAGGAACTGCTGAGCGACTCCGGGATCGGCCGTGAGATGCACGTCATCGTCGGCCAGGGCAAGCTCGACGAGATCCTGCAGTCGCGACCGGAAGACCGTCGCGCCTTCATCGAAGAGGCCGCCGGGGTGCTCAAGCACCGCAAGCGCAAGGAAAAGGCCCTCCGCAAACTCGACGCGATGTCGGCCAACCTGGCCCGCCTCACCGACCTCACCACCGAGCTGCGCCGCCAGCTCAAACCGCTGGGCCGCCAGGCCGAGGTGGCCCGCCGCGCCCAGACCATCCAGGCCGACCTGCGCGACGCCCGGTTGCGCCTGGCCGCCGACGACCTGGTCAACCGGCAGACCGAGCGCGACGCCATCTTCGAGGCGGAAGCCGCGATCCGCCGCGAGCACGACGAGGCCGCCGCCCGCCTGGCCGTGGCTTCCGAGGAGCTCACCGCGCACGAGGCGGCCGTCGCCGAACTCTCGCAGCGGGCCGAATCGGTGCAGCACACCTGGTTCGGGCTCTCCGCGCTGGCCGAACGGGTGGCCGCGACGGTCCGTATCGCCAGCGAACGCGCGCATCATCTGGACGTGGAGCCGGCGCCGCCCAGCGACACCGACCCCGACGCGTTGGAGGCCGAGGCCGAGCGGGTCGCCGTCGCCGAGCGGCAATTGCTGGCCGAACTCGCCGAGACACGCACCCGGCTCGATGCCGCGCGCGCCGAGCTGGGCGAGCGCGAGCGCGAGGCCGCCGAGGCCGATCGGGCCCACCTGGCGGCGGTGCGGGCCGAGGCGGACCGGCGCGAAGGCCTGGCGCGGCTGGCCGGTCAGGTCGAGACCATGCGTGCGCGCGTCGAATCCATCGACGACAGCGTCGCCCGGCTGTCCGAGCGCATCGAACAGGCCGCCGCCCGCGCGCAGCAGTCCAAGGCGGAGTTCGAAACCGTGCAGGGCCGCGTCGGCGAGCTCGACCAGGGCGAGGTGGGCCTCGACGAGCACCACGAGCGCACTGTGGCCGCCCTTCGGTTGGCCGACGCGCGCGTCGCCGAACTGCAGGCCGCCGAGCGCGACGCAGAACGCCGGGTGGCCTCGCTGCGGGCCCGCATCGACGCGCTGGCGGTCGGGCTGGAGCGCAAGGACGGCGCGGCCTGGCTGACCGAAAACCACGCCGGGACAGGGCTTTTCGGGCCGATCGCCAAGCTGGTCAAGGTCCGCTCCGGCTACGAGGCGGCGCTGGCCGCGGTGCTGGGATCGGCGGCCGACGCCCTGGCCGCCGAGAGCTTCGGCGCGGCCCGGTCCGCGGTCGCCGCGCTCAAGCAAGCGGACGGCGGACGGGCGGCGCTGGTGCTCGGCGATTGGCCCGCCGAGGACGCCGCGGCGCGCGACGCGCTGCCCGGATCCGCCCTGTGGGCGCTGGACCTGATCGAGGCGCCCGCGCGGCTGCGCGGCGCCATCACGGCGATGCTCTCGGGCGTCGCGGTGGTCGACGACCTGGATCAGGCGCTCGAGCTGGTGGCGGCGCGTCCGCGGTTGCGTGCGGTCACGCTCGACGGTGACCTGGTGGGCGCCGGCTGGGTGAGCGGGGGCTCCGACCGCAAGCTGTCCACGCTCGAGGTGACCTCGGAAATCGATAAGGCCGGCAGCGAGCTGGCCACCGCGGAATCGCAGGTCGCCCAGCTGACCGCGGCGCTGTCCGGCGCGCTGACCGAGCAGGCCGCCCGCCAGGACTCCGCCGAGCAGGCGTTGGCCGCGCTCAACGAATCCGACACCGCGATCTCGGCGATGTACGAGCAGCTGGGCCGGCTCGGGCAGGAAGCCCGCACCACCGAAGACGAGTGGACCAGGTTGTTGCGGCAGCGCGAGGAGCTCGAGGCCGGCCGCGCGCAGACCGTCCAAGAAGTCACGGAACTGGAAAACCGGCTGCGCAACGCCCAAGAGACGCAACACGTTCAGGCCGAAGAGCCCAACCATACCGAGGTCCGCCAGCGGATCGCCGCCGCCGCAGAGGCGGCCCGCAGCGCGGAGGTGGAGGCCCGGCTGGCGGTGCGCACCGCCGAGGAGCGGGCCAACGCGGTGCGCGGGCGAGCGGATTCCCTGCGCCGCGCCGCGGCCGCGGAACGCGAGGCGCGGCTGCGGGCCCAACAGGCGCGCGAGGCTCGGTTGCGCGCGGCCGCGGTGGCCGCGGCGGTGGCCGACGCCGGACGCCTGCTGGCGCAGCGACTGGACCTGGTGGTCGGGGCGGCATCGAAGATCCGCGACGCGCTGGCGGCCGAACGCCAGGGCCGGGCGACGGCGATGGCGGCAGTGCGCGACGAGGTGAACGCGCTCAGCGCCCGGGTCGCCACGCTCACCGACTCGCTGCACCGCGACGAGGTGGCCAACGCGCAGGCCGCGATGCGCATCGAGCAGCTCGAGCAGATGGTGCTCGAGCAGTTCGGAATGGCGCCCGCCGACCTGATCGCCGAGTACGGGCCGGACGTGTCGCTGCCGCCCACCGAGCTGGAGATGGCCGAGTTCGAGCAGGCCCGCGAACGCGGTGAGCAGGTGGTCGCCCCGGCGCCGATGCCGTACGACCGGCCCACCCAGGAGCGGCGGGCCAAACGCGCCGAGCGGGAGCTCGCGGAGCTGGGCCGGGTCAATCCGCTGGCGCTCGAGGAGTTTGCCGCGCTGGAGGAGCGCTACAACTTCCTGTCCACCCAGCTTGAGGACGTAAAGGCGGCCCGCAAGGATCTGCTGGACGTCGTCGCCGACGTGGACGCCCGCATCCTGCAGGTGTTCAGCGACGCGTTCGTCGACGTGGAACGCGAATTCCGGGAAGTCTTCACCGTGCTGTTCCCCGGCGGCGAGGGGCGGCTGCGGCTGACCGATCCCGACGACATGCTCACCACCGGCATCGAGGTCGAGGCGCGCCCGCCCGGCAAGAAGATCACCCGGTTGTCTTTGCTGTCCGGTGGCGAGAAGGCGCTGACCGCGGTCGCGATGCTGGTGGCCATTTTCCGCGCCCGCCCCTCGCCGTTCTACATCATGGACGAGGTGGAAGCGGCGCTCGACGACACCAACCTGCGCCGCCTGATCAGCCTCTTCGAGCTGCTCCGGGCGCGCTCGCAGCTGATCATCATCACGCACCAGAAGCCCACGATGGAGGTCGCCGACGCCCTGTACGGCGTGACCATGCAGGGCGACGGCATCACCGCGGTGATCTCGCAGCGGATGCGCGGGCAGCAGGTCGAGCAGCTGGTGTCCAGCTCCTCCTAGCCCTGCGCGGGTGCCCAACCGGGTACTGACGGCGGAGTTTCGGCGATTTCTGCGCCCAGGACGCACGCTCGACGCCCGGGACGCACACCCGATGCCCCCTGAGCGCCGGCCCGCTTGAAACAATGTCAGCGTGTCGCAAGGTCTTTGGATCGCCATCGCGGTCGTTGCCGTCCTGGTTGTCATCGCCGCGCTGGTCCTGGGCCTGGTGCGCTACCGCCGCCGGCGGATCAGCTTCACGGCCAAGCCGGAGCCCGGCGCGATCGACCGGTCGGGCGGCTACACCGCGTCGTCCGGCATCACCTTCAGCCAAACGACCCAGGCCGACCGGCTCGACACCACCGGCCTGCCCGCGGTGGGCGACGACGCCACCATTCCCCGCGACGCGCCGCGGCGCACGATCTCCGAGGTCGAACTCCCGGAGCCGGAGGCCCCGGAAACGATCGCCCCGCCGCCGGTAGCGCCCCCCGAGCCGCCGCCGGCGGCCCCCGAGGTGCCCGAGGCCCCAGAGATCGAGGCCATCGCGCCGCCGGAGGGCCGGCTGGAGCGGCTGCGCGGCCGGCTGGCCCGCTCGCAGAACGCGCTGGGGCGCAGCGTGCTGGGCCTGATCGGCGGCGGCGACCTCGACGAGGACGCCTGGCAGGACGTCGAGGACACCCTGCTGGTCGCCGACCTGGGCCCGGTGGTCACCGATTCGGTGATGACGCAGCTGCGCGCCCGCCTGGCCGGCAGCGACGTGCGCTCCGAGGCCGACGCGAAGGCCGTCCTGCGCGACGTGCTCATCCGCGAGCTGCACCCCGAAATGGACCGCTCGATCCGCGCCCTGCCGCACGCCGACCACCCGTCGGTGCTGCTGGTCGTCGGAGTGAACGGCACCGGAAAGACCACCACCGTCGGCAAGCTGGCGCGGGTCTTGGTGGCCGACGGACGCCGCGTCGTGCTGGGCGCCGCCGACACCTTCCGGGCCGCCGCGGCCGACCAGCTGCAGACCTGGGCCTCCCGGGTGGGCGCGGAGGTGGTGCGCGGGCCCGAAGGCGCCGACCCCGCATCGGTGGCTTTCGACGCCGTCGACAAGGGCATCGCCGCAGGCGCCGACGTGGTGCTCATCGACACCGCCGGCCGGCTGCACACCAAGGTCGGGCTGATGGACGAACTCGACAAGGTCAAGCGCGTGGTTACACGACGCGCCGCCGTCGACGAGGTGCTGCTGGTGCTCGACGCCACCATCGGACAGAACGGGTTGGCCCAGGCGCGGGTGTTCGCCGACGTCGTCGAGATCACGGGCGCCGTGCTGACCAAGCTGGACGGAACGGCCAAGGGCGGCATCGTATTCCGCGTCCAACAGGAACTCGGCGTGCCGGTGAAGCTTGTCGGGCTCGGGGAGGGGCCCGACGACCTGGCGCCGTTCGAGCCGGGCGCTTTCGTCGACGCGCTGCTCGGCTGAAACCGCTTACACGGCGAGCGGGACGTTAATACCGCCGAAACACAGTGGCCCCATTGCGGAAACAACCATTGCGCAAGGTTCTGGATCAGGTCACAGGCGTCGCCTGACGGCCATTCATGTCCTGACCGGAGGTGAGCGAGTGGCATTCCCGCAATTGGGCCAACCCGATACCGGCGATACCGCCTGGATGTTGGCGAGTTCCGCGCTTGTGCTGTTGATGACGCCGGGCCTTGCGTTCTTCTACGGCGGCATGGTGCGCACCAGAAGCGTGCTCAACATGATCATGATGAGCATCAGCGCGATGGGCGTCGTGACAGTGCTCTGGGTGCTCTACGGCTACTCGATGTCGTTCGGTGACGACAGGGGCGGAGTCGTGGGCAACCCGACCGATTATTGGGGCCTGGCAAAGCTTATCGGCGGCAACGCCGTCAAGGCGGACCCGAGCAAGGGCGTCACGCAGGTGGACATCCCGCTGGCAGGCACCATGCCCGCGACCGTCTTCGTGGCCTTCCAGCTGATGTTCGCGATCATCACCGTCGCGCTGATCTCGGGTGCGGTCGCCGACCGGCTCAAGTTCACCGCCTGGCTGGTGTTCTCCGGACTGTGGGCGACGCTGGTCTACTTCCCCGTCGCGCACTGGGTGTTCGCGGCGGACGGCTTCGCGTCCGAGCACGGCGGCTGGATCAACAACAAGCTGCACGCCATCGACTTCGCCGGAGGGACCGCGGTCCATATCAACTCCGGTGTGGCGGGCCTTGCGCTGGCGATCGTGCTGGGCAAGCGCAAGGGCTGGCCCACGACGCTGTTCCGTCCGCACAACCTGCCGTTCGTGATGCTCGGCGCCGGCTTGCTGTGGTTCGGCTGGTTCGGGTTCAACGCCGGTTCGGCGACCAGCTCGAACGGCTCCGCCGGTGCGACCTTCATGACCACCACCGTCGCCACGGCCACGGCCATGCTGGCCTGGCTGCTTACCGAGCGCATCCGTGACGGGAAGCCCACGACGCTGGGAGCGGCGTCGGGCATCGTGGCGGGCCTGGTGGCCATCACACCGTCCTGCTCGTCCGTCAACGTGCTGGGCGCCATCGTCGTCGGCCTGGTGGCCGGCGTGGTGTGCGCGCTGGCGGTCGGGCTGAAGTTCAAGCTGGGCTTCGACGACTCGCTCGACGTGGTCGGGGTGCACATGATCGGCGGTCTGACGGGCACGCTGCTGGTGGGGCTGCTCGCCGCGCCGGAGAGCACCGCCATCAACGGCGTCACCGGGGTGTCCAAGGGGCTGTTCTACGGCGGCGGCTGGTCACAGCTGGAAAGGCAGGCGGTCGGCGCCTTCGCGGTTCTGTTCTACTCCGGCATCGTCACCCTGATCCTGGCTTTGATCCTGAAGTACACGATCGGGCTGCGTGTCCCCGCCGAAGAAGAATCAACGGGCATCGACGAGTCCGAGCACGCGGAGAGCGCGTACGATTTCGGAACGATCGGTGGGCAAGGATCCGTCCTCCCGGCGGCGCGTGTTCCCGTCGATGACCGCAACGGGCTGGAGGAGGATCGAGTGGGCGACAAGGTGGAGGCAGAGCAGGCATGAAGCTAGTCACCGCAATCGTGAAGCCGTTCACCCTCGATGACGTGAAGACCAGCCTCGAGGAAGCGGGCGTCCTGGGGATGACGGTCAGCGAAATCCAGGGGTACGGGCGGCAGAAGGGCCACACCGAGGTTTACCGGGGTGCCGAGTACTCGGTGGATTTCGTGCCGAAGGTGCGAATCGAGGTGGTGATCGACGATTCCCTGGTGGACAAGGTCGTGGACAGCATCGTCCGGGCGGCGCGCACCGGCAAGATCGGTGACGGCAAGGTCTGGGTCACCCCCGTGGAAACCATTGTGCGAGTGCGCACGGGTGAACGCGGAACCGATGCCCTCTGACCGCAGTCGCACATCGTTGAACCAGGCCGGACGGGCCGGGAGGGTATGACTAACCCACCCGGCCCGTCCGGCTCATCCGGAGCGGAAGCACAAACCGCCTGCGGTGCAAGCGATCTGGCAGCCTCGCGGCGCCGGCTGCTGGCGGAGGGCCGCGAGCTTGGTCCCGCAGAGCTGCGCAAGGCGTGGCTGGAGCTGCATGAATCCTGGTTGGCGGCCAAGGAGCGAGCCGATATTCGGGCCGAGCGGCAGGTCGTCGATCGCCTTGATGTATTCCGCCGCCGAGGACCAG
>NZ_LZJB01000163.1:0-870 GCF_001666895.1 Mycobacterium sp. E3298 | reverse complement strand
CGTGCGCGGTCGCCGCGCGGGGGGCCACGTTGACGTTGATCCGGGACGGCGAGCCGATCGAGGCGCTCGACGCGATGAGCTCGTGGTGGACCGCGATTCACGGGCACGGCCACCCGGTGCTGGACGCGGCGCTGACCACGCAGCTGGGAGTGATGAACCACGTCATGTTCGGCGGGCTCACGCACGAACCGGCCGCCCGGCTGGCGCAGCTGCTGGTGGACACCACCCCGGCCGGGCTGGACACCGTGTTCTTCAGCGATTCCGGATCGGTGTCCGTCGAGGTCGCGGTCAAGATGGCGCTTCAGTACTGGCGCAGCCGCGGCCGGCCCGGCAAGCACCGGCTGATGACCTGGCGGGGCGGCTACCACGGCGACACGTTCACGCCGATGAGCGTCTGCGATCCCGACGGCGGCATGCACACGCTGTGGACCGACATCCTGGCCCGCCAGGTGTTCGCCCCGCAGGTCCCGCGCGACTACGACCCCGGCTACACCGCGGCGTTCGAGCAGCAGCTCGCCGAGCACGCCGGCGAACTGGCGGCCGTCATCGTCGAACCGGTGGTGCAGGGCGCCGGCGGGATGCGCTTCCACGACCCCCGCTACCTGCGCGACCTGCGCGAGCTGTGCCGGCGGCACGACGTGCTGCTGATCTTCGACGAGATCGCCACCGGCTTCGGCCGCACCGGCGAGCTGTTCGCGGCCGACCACGCCGGGGTGAGCCCGGACATCATGTGCGTGGGCAAGGCTCTGACCGGCGGCTACGTCACCCTGGCCGCCACGCTGTGCAGCACCGACATCGCGTCGAGCGCCTCGATCGGCTCGCCGTCCCGGATCAACGTCAACGTGGCCCCCCGCGCGGCGACCGCGACCA
>NZ_LZJB01000162.1:0-1760 GCF_001666895.1 Mycobacterium sp. E3298 | reverse complement strand
CGGTCATTCGCTAGCTCCCGCTCCCACCGTTGCCGCCGCCATTCGGGCGACCATCGTCTTGTCTTGCTCGATTTCGGCCAGCGTGCCGCCGATCGCGGCGCGGATGACGCGCCCGATCTCGTCCGCCAGGAACGCGACACCCTGAACCTTGCTGACCGATTGCACGTCGACCAGGTACTTGCCGCGCAGCAACAGTGCCAGCTGGCCGAGGTTCATCTCCGGGCACACCACCATCGGGTAGCGCCGCAGCACCTCGCCCAGGTTCGCCGGGAACGGGTTCAGGTAGCGCAGGTGCGCGTGTGCCACCTTGACGCCCTTGCGCCGCGCGCGCCGACAGGCTTCACCGATCGGGCCGTACGAGCTGCCCCAGCCGATCAGCAGCAACTCGGCGTCCCCGGTCGGGTCGTCGACGTCGAGATCGGGAACCGTGATGCCGTCAATCTTGGCCTGCCGCAACCGAACCATCAGGTCGTGGTTGACCGGCTCGTAGGAGATGGCGCCCGAACCGTTCGCCGCTTCCAGGCCACCGATGCGGTGTTCCAGGCCGGGGGTTCCCGGAACGGCGAATTGGCGAGCGAGCGTCTCCGGGTCGCGGTTGTACGGCTGGAAGGGCTCGTCCGGCTTGGCGAAGGTGTGCTTGATCGGCTGCAGCGTGCCGACGTCCGGAATCCGCCATGGCTCCGAGCCATTGGCGATCGCGCCGTCAGACAACAGGATCACCGGCGTGTGGTATGAGACCGCGATCCGCACGGCCTCGATCGCGGTTTCGAAGCAGTCGGACGGCGAGCGCGGCGCCAGTACGGCTACCGGCGACTCCCCGTTGCGGCCGTACAACGCCTGCAGCAGGTCGGCCTGCTCGGTCTTGGTGGGCAGGCCCGTCGAGGGGCCGCCGCGCTGAACGTCGATGACCAGCAACGGCAATTCGGTCATCACCGCAAGGCCCAGCGCTTCGGACTTCAGCGAAATGCCGGGGCCGGACGTGCTCGTGACCCCGAGGGCACCGCCATACGAGGCGCCGATCGCGGCGCAGATGCCGCCGATCTCGTCCTCGGCCTGGAAGGTGATCACGTTGAAGTTCTTGTGCTTGGACAGTTCGTGCAGGATGTCCGACGCCGGCGTGATCGGGTAACTGCCGAGCACCACCTGAATGCCGGCCAATTGACCCGCGGCGACGATCCCGTAGGCCATCGCGGTGTTGCCCGAGATCTGCCGGTATTCGCCGGACGGCAGCGTCGCCCGCGAAACCTCGTAGGTGGTGCCGAACGCCTCGGTCGTCTCGCCGTAGTTCCAGCCCGCCTTGAGGGCCAACACGTTGGCTTCCGCGATGTCGGGCTTGCGGGCGAACTTCTCCCGGATGAACTTCTCGCTGGTCTCGATCGGGCGGCCGTACATCCACGACAGCAGGCCGAGGGCGAACATGTTCTTGGCGCGCTGGCCGTCCTTCTTCGACGCGCCGATCGCCTCCACGGCGCCGAGCGTCAGGGTGGTCATGGCGACGGAATGCACGACGTAGTCGGACAACTCGTCGGACTCGAGCGGATTCGTTACGTAACCCACCTTGGTCAAGTTGCGCTTGGTGAACTCGTCGGAGTTCGCGATCACCATGCCGCCGCGGGGCAGGTCGCCGAGGTTGGCCTTGAGCGCCGCCGGGTTCATCGCGACGAGCACGTCCGGGCGGTCACCGGCGGTCAGGATGTCGTAGTCGGCAATCTGGATCTGGAAGGAGGAGACCCCGGGCAGGGTCCCTGCGGGGGCACGGA